>CAXSIG010000755.1:0-2850 GCA_964237255.1 uncultured Bryobacteraceae bacterium | reverse complement strand
CCACATGTCGCAAGCCTGGAAGACATGGGCTTCGTGCAGAACGCGATCCGTATGGACCTGCGGGTACGTCACAGCCCGAATGTGAAAGTCTGGACCGCTGCCCGGATTTCCGGTCGAGCTTCCGTAGGGCTGGCTTCGCAGTTGCGCGAATGGACTTCCCAAACGGACGCTCGTATGGTGGACTCGCTTCTGTTTCTCGAAACTTACTTCACTCTTCGACGCACTCTACGGGATGCTTGGCAGCAAGGCAATTACGAAAATCTGGCTCCCGCAGCCGCTCAGTTGAAGATATCCGCAGCAGCCCTCGGCGAACGGATGTCGAACGCAGCAACATTCGGCCAACTGCACGACGCGCTCGATCTTCGTGGGAATCTGTGGCGGCGTATGCCGGCCCAGAAACGTGTGCAATCGATTCGGGAAGCGACCGAAGAGATTCGGGAATGGCTGGAGCAGCCTAGTTTCTCCGAAGAACGTCGATTCGATACCGCTCTTCGCGTGACTCATGCAGGCGCGTCCATTCCGAGCGCTGAAGAAAACGTTCGTGTACCGCGTCACCGGTCAGCGGGTAGTCGGGCACAAACGGCGTAAAGTGAACGAGTAACAGATCAGCCCCGGCGTGCTGAGCGGAAGCGATGCGATCGATCAGGCGGTCAAGATCCGGAAGCGCGAAGTAGTAAGCGACTTCGGAAACCACGATCAGGTCAAAGACTCCGGCGGGAAATTCGCCCGGCACGCTCATTTTTTGAAATCGGAGATGAGCGATATCGCGGTACCGTTCACGGGCGCATTCCAATGCGCGCTCGGCAACATCCACGGACAAAAGGGATTCGCAACGCGACGCCAGCTTCTCCGATAAAACGCCAATAGAACAACCGATCTCAAAACCGGCGGTGTAGTGGGCCTGAGGCAGAGATTCCACGGTTCGAGCGAACTTGTTTTTTTCGTAAGCACTTGATTCGAAACCCCAGGGATCCCGATTCGCCGCATATACATCGTCGAAGTATTTCGTTGTGAGTGAATCGCTCATGCGTTTTGAAGAAAGTGTTTACCCGCATCGGCCAGCGCCTGGTCAGGCGCGGGCTGGCGAAGGTACATGGTCAGATCCCGAAGGGTTTTGGCGAAAGGCGCAGGCTCAAGTAGGCCGCGCGCTCCCACGCCCCGCGTGACGCGTTCCATGACATTGAGCGCAATCCTCTCGATTGCCAGACGCGTCAAGTTCGCGGTATAAATCATGGCGTCGATCCCAGTCTTCTCTTCCGCGAGGAAGTTTCGCTCCGCTACTTCGGCCGCGTGTTGGAGCCACTGCCGTCCACTCTCCAGTTCGATCGCAATCTCTCCGGCTCGCGCCAACTGATACGGATCCGCGGTGCGGCGGGAATCGACAAGCCAGCTGCAAAAGTTGTTGGCCAGGATTTCTACGGCGCCAAAGTGAACGGCCGCGAAACGTATCGCGCCACCACTAAACGCAGGCTGGCGGTAATAGTCGCCCGGGCGTCCAAGAATCGCTTCATCGCAAGCAGTGACGCCGTTGAAATCCACAGTGAAACTGTCCGAGCCCTCCATGCCTAACGGGCGCCACGAGTTCCAATCGATTGCGGCATGAATGGATTCCATGGGCAGCAAACACATGGTGCGGCCTTCGCCTTCTATCTCCGCCGTAACGATAGGACGCTCAATGGTTCCGGCTCCGGAGCCAAACGCCTTCCGGCCCGTGAAGTGAAGCATGTCTCCTCCGCGCCGCGCTCGCACGCCATCCGCCGCATCAGTATTCCAAACACCGAAAATGCGTCCACTTTCGAGATCGCTGAGAGCGCGCGCGGAATCGCCGTAACGCCCCACCAACAGAAGCGCATTCACGTGCCCTTCGTACAATCGGCCGGCGGAAAGATCGAGCCCGCCGACATATCGCAGGGCGTCAAGCGCAACGCGATGCGTACCCGGATCCAAACCCCAACGCTCGGTGAGCGGCCTTCGAAGCAAACCTTCCGCGTGGAGACGTTCGAAGACGTCCGACGGGAATGATAAATTGTGATCGATCAATGTCGTTATTTTCCGCGCTTCAAACCGTCGAAGTTCCTTCCGCTATTCCATCCGGCGCTCGATCGCCCAATGGCGCCCAAGCGGGGCTGCTGTATCGCGCCGGCGATTGGGAAGCCGCTCACCACCTTACACAGGATCTGGAGACCCCGGAAGGATACTTTTGGCACGGCATTCTGCACAGGTACGAACAGGATTGGAGCAACGCCCGCTACTGGTTTCGGCGCGTGGGGACACATCCTGCCTATCCGGCGATTCACAAGGACGCGAAAGAAATTGCGCTCAGAACCGCAACCGGTTTGGACATGGCGAACGCGTGGGATCCGATTCGAATGATTGAATGGTGTGAGAGGGCGGTTGAACATCCTGGTGAACATCGCGATGGAATCGACCAGACAAGTTTGACAGAATTCCAGGTTGCGGAGTGGCGGCGATTGTTTGAATGGTGCATGGGATGACGATTGCCGATTCACTGGATGAGCGCGGGTTTGCAATATTGCCGGACTTTCTTCCGGTCCGCCGCGTTCGCGAGTTAACTGACGAAGTTGAGCGTCTATACGATGCTGAGGGGAGCCGTGCAGGCTCCGAATTTCGGCAGGAGCCGCACACCAGACGTTTGGCTAATCTGGTTGACAAGGGCGCGCTATTTCGGGGCGTCATTGCGGAACCGGAAGTTCTGAAGCTGGTGGCGAAGGTGTTGGGTCCCGATTTCAAGCTGAGCAGCCTTAATGCGCGTTCCGCCGACCCGATGTCAGACAACGCGCAACCGCTTCATTCGGACATGGGCGCAATCGCCGACGAGCGTGGCTATTG
>CAXSIG010000754.1:0-2857 GCA_964237255.1 uncultured Bryobacteraceae bacterium | reverse complement strand
CGCCCGGGCCGCCCGATCGGGTCGGGCTGGTCGGCGGCGATCTCGTCCGCCACCGCCTCGCCGACGCATCGGTAGATCGCCCAAAATTTCCCCACTCGGCACGCCAGGAACATCGGGCTGTTCTTTCAACCCGTCATACCAGAAAATCTTGACCGGCGGCATGGGCCCGCGCGCCGGGAAGTCGAACCGGATCACGCTCTTCGCCGGGTAGTAGTACTGGCTCTTGCCTTCCTGCTTGATGCATTCAACACTGGTCGGCGCACCGAGTTTGAGAGCCATGTTCGGCGCTCCCAGGATGTGACACGCCATATCGCCGAGCGCGCCGCAGCCAAAGTCGAAAAATCCGCGCCAATTAAACGGCAGGTATTTCTCGCTGTACTCGCGCTGACTTGCGACTCCTAGCCACAGATCCCAATCGAGCGTACCTGGGACGGGTGTGGGAGCCGGTTTCTCCTGAATACCCTGAGGCCACACAGGTCGGTTCGTCCAAGCATGCACTTCCGAAACGTTGCCGATCTCGCCCGCCCAGACCATCTCCGCGCATTGGCGCGTACCCTCATTGGAATATCCCTGATTCCCCATCTGAGTAGCTACCTTATACTTCGCGGCAGTCTCCATCATTTGGCGGTTCTCCCAAATCGTATGGGCCAGGGGCTTCTGCACATACACATGCTTGCCACGAGCCATACAGGCGGTTGCGGCGGTTGCGTGCATGTGGTCGGGAATCGTGACGATTACCGCGTCGATATTGTTGCCCTCTTTATCGAGCATCACGCGGTAATCCTTATATTTCGGCGGTTTTGGAAACGCCTCAAAGATCGGCTTTGCGCGAAGATCGTCCACATCGCAGAATGCGACCATGTTCTCCGTCTGCGCACACCCACGAATGTCGCTGGCCGCCTTGCCGCCTGCCCCGATCGACGCTATGTTCAACTTTTCGTTAGGCGACTTATAGCCCAATGTCCGTAGCGATCCCTTGCTTCCGAATCCCGCGATGGGCATTGCGCCCGTCAGCAGCGATCCATAGAAAAAATAACGACGCGATATCCCGTTTTGTGACACAGATTGTGCTCCCGCAGGAATTATATAGCAATGGACCTTTTTTAGCAGGCTTTGCGTATACCCTTCTGTGATGATGCTCCTACTTTGGCTGCTGCTCTTTCTCTTTTCGTGGCCTTTGGCGCTCCTTGCGCTTGTGATTTACCCGATTGTCTGGCTATTGCTCCTGCCGTTCCGGATCGTCGGAATCGCAGTCGGTGGCGTGCTGGAACTTTTGTGGGCCATCCTTACACTTCCCGCCCGTCTCCTTTCCCCCCGACACAAGCCGTATACCAGCCGCGGTTAGTCCGCGCGAAAGGCAGCAACAGTCTTCTCGTTTCCACGAGCCACTTTGGGTTTGGCTTCGTTTTTGCGCGCGGCAATCCGACTGCGAGTCCAGGAAATCAGGGAGTGCCGAACCGGTTCAGCCCGGTGTTTCGGGTTGCCGGCCAGACTCGGTCCTGCAAGAAGGGTGAGTAGAGCGATTAGGTGCATAGGAGAATCATCGGCTGCGCGGGTTCGGAACTTTAGGCTCTGGGAACTCTTGCTCGACTTAGCCGGGTAGTAAACGTTCCCGCCCCCGCCTGCGTCACACTTGGTAGGGCAATGGCTGCGGAACGACTTGTACTCAAAGACTTAGGACCGGAAATCGCAGCTGCGCAGGCGGTTGCCGCCCGGTATCGATGCGAATACGTCGACCTTCGCGAAGGGGCTATCGACCACGACCTTTTCCGTAGCGTTCCCGTCGATCTGATGTTCCGTTACAATTTCGTCCCCCTACGGATGGCGAACGGAACGCTGGACATCGCGCTGGCCGACCCGCGTAACCTGAACACGATCGACGAACTGGGCCTGCTTCTGAATAAGAAGCTGCGCGTCAAGGTGGCCACGGCGTCCCAGATCTCCGACCTGCTCAAGAAAACCGAGCAATCCCAACGCGTCCTGGAAGAAGTCACCGAAGGTTTCACGCTCGATGTAGTCGGCGATGATGACAACCCCGACGAAACGCTTTCCATTGACAAGCTTTCGGCGGGCGATAGCGAAATCGCGCCAGTCATCAAACTGGTGGACACTACGATCTTCAATGCTTTGGAGCGCCGCGCAAGCGATATCCACATCGAATCGCGCGACCAGGAAGTAGCCATCAAGTACCGCATCGACGGCGTCCTCCATTACGCCATGCCGCCGATCGCGAAAGACTGGCAGTCCAGCATTCTTTCTCGTATTAAGGTGATGAGCGAACTCGATATCGCCGAGCGCCGCGTCCCCCAAGACGGTCGGTTCCGGGTTCGTTACAAAGGCCGACTGATCGATTTCCGCGTTTCCGTCATGCCCACCATCCACGGAGAAGACGCCGTCCTCCGCGTGCTCGACAAAGAGTCGATGAGCGAAAAGTTCGCTAAACTCTCGCTCGACGTAGTGGGTTTTTCGGAGCACGATCTAGTCAAGTTCCGCCGTTACATCATGGAACCTTATGGGATGGTCCTGGTCACCGGTCCCACCGGTTCCGGCAAGACCACCACTCTTTACGCGGCGCTCAGCGAAATCAAGAATGACGAAGACAAAATCATCACGATCGAAGATCCTGTCGAATACCAGGTAAAAGGCATCACTCAGATTCCGGTAAACGAAAAGAAGGGCCTGACATTTGCCCGCGGTCTGCGGTCGATCCTGCGCCATGACCCTGACAAAATCATGGTCGGTGAAATCCGCGACCGGGACACCGCGACCATGGCGATCCAATCGGCGCTGACCGGCCATCTCGTCTTCAGCACGCTGCACACCAACGATGCGGCCAGCGCGGTGACGCGATTGCTCG
>CAXSIG010000753.1:1281-2864 GCA_964237255.1 uncultured Bryobacteraceae bacterium | reverse complement strand
GTACCCGGTGACGGTCTGGAGCCGAGATCGGGTCCTTACCCGAAATCGCGAATCGCGCTAGACGATGCGCAGCGAGCGCTGGGGCTAGTTCGCTTTAACGCCGCGAAGTGGCACATCGATCCTCACAAGATCGGAGTTCTCGGATTCTCGGCAGGCGGGCACTTAGTCGCGGCCATCAGCACCCATTTCCAGCAACGTCTTTATCCTGCGGTCGATGCGGCGGACAAAGTAAGCTGCCGTCCGGATTTCGCGGTGGCTCTGTATCCGGGTCATCTGTCCGTTGCGAATAACAGTATTGGATTGAATCCGGACATTGCCACCCACATTACCGCTACAACGCCGCCGACATTTCTACTTCAGAACGAGGATGATCACGTCGACCGTGTCGAGGATTCGCTCAGTTACTATGCGGCACTGAAAAAGGCCGGTGCTTCCGTGGAGATGCACTTGTACGCGCAAGGTGGACATGCTTTTGGACTTCGAAGAACGAAGTTTGCCGCAACCGCGTGGCCGCTGTTGGTGGAAACGTGGCTCGGATCGATCGGTATGGTCCAGGAGTAATGCCCTCCACAGCGACCGTAGCCCACCCTTTACCGTGTAGCCGGAACCACGCGCCACCTGCCGTCTGTCGTTTCGTCGACAAAGAAGCGTGTAATCTGCTCACCGTCCACCACGGCGAATCCAAAATCGGTCGCCGCTAAAAGTTTTCCGTCGATCCGTGCAAGGCGAATGGCAATGTCTGGAAACGCGAGCCGGCGGACCACACCGTTTGGCCGATCGTAGCGGAGCAAACCGCCGCTAGAGCCTCCGTACTCGCCGTTGTGGATTAGCGCCATCCAGACAGCGTCCGGCGTGGCGGTAAGGGCCGAGACGGACCAGTCCACAATCTCGGGTGGATCGAACATCTGCAGCTTCTTTTCCCTCTGGTTGAAGTAGCCAAAGCCACCGACGCCGGAGTAACCTTCTCCGTCATAGAAGGTCTTGCCAAACCAGATTCCTTGTTCATCCCGCTGCCAGGGACCGATCGACTCCTGGATTTCGGGAATTGATCCGTTTTTCACGCTCTCGGGGTGCGCGGCTGCGAATCGTCCATGCGTTGTTGGGGGAAGCGGAGGAATGTTTGCCGGAACCGGTACATTCTCGTTCTCGATGTAAATTACCTTTTGTTGTGCCAGCCCTTCGACTCCGGTAGATATCGGGACACGGCGAATCCAAGGCTGCGATGATGCGTTACTCAAGATGCGGAACGCTGGTGTCTCACCGGGCTCGTACTCGATCGCGATTGCCCTTTGCCGGTCGCTGCAAATGAAGACGGCGCCCATGGGTTTTGAAGCGCCGGCTGCTTTTAGGAAGAGACGATGCGTTCCGAACGGTGGGTAGGAAAACTGACGAATCAAACTCTTGGCCCGCACGTCGTATACCCACTTCTGATTGGGATACCGCTCGGATTTTTCGCCTTGACAGGAGATTACAACATCGCTTGCCGTGACCCGCTCAATGCGCGCGGCACAATCGGGAAATCCGGACTTCGTTCCCAGGAGGTAAACGCGCCCGGTATCGTTTTTCTCCTGAAGAAATAAGCC
>CAXSIG010000753.1:0-1271 GCA_964237255.1 uncultured Bryobacteraceae bacterium | reverse complement strand
CCAATCTTCCGGTCTTCCTCCCAGAAAATCCAGCGACGCTCGGCCGGGATGACCCTCGCGCTTCCCATGGCGACAACCACATCCAAGTCATCCGTAACGCTGGTGCGCTGCACTTGGGCGAAGTGCGAAAGGCTTGCATCGTCGCGTTTGAAGGCGCTAAAGACCGTTGTCTCTGCAAGAGAGGCGGTATGCAACGAAGAGCTTTGCGACAACGAAGTTTGCAACCACAAAGTTTGCAAAAACGACGCATACACAAAAACAGCGACGATTACCGTCCGCATCTCATCCCGAGTGTATGCTTCTTTGTAGAAGTCGTACGAAATCGCAAATTGGCGATTCTTCTGCAGCATCCCTTAACATCCATGCAACAAAATAGTAACGAGCTCACCCGTCGCGGGTTCGTGGGGGCTACCGCCGGGGCAGGAGCCGTCGCTAGCCTGCTGCCCGTCGAAGCGGAAGCGCAAACCGGCAACGCAACCGCGATCACCCTCAACATTAACGGGGAGGATCGCCGGCTCACGCTCGAACCGCGCGTTACCCTTCTCGACGCACTGCGCGAACGTCTCCAACTAACCGGCAGCAAGAAGGGCTGCGATCACGGCCAGTGCGGCGCGTGTACCGTTTTGGTAAACGGCCGCCGCGTCAACTCCTGCCTGATGCTGGCAGTCATGTGCGAAGGCGACCGGATCACAACGGTAGAAGGTCTGGCACAGGCCGAGACTCTTCATCCCGTGCAAGCCGCCTTCATCGAGCACGATGGTTTGCAGTGCGGCTACTGCACGCCCGGCCAAATCTGCTCGGCAATCGCCGCTCTCGACGAAATAAAAGCCGGCTACCCCAGTTTCGTAACAGCGGACCTAAGGAAAGCCGGTCCCGTGGAGGCCAACGACGATGAGATCCGCGAACGAATGAGCGGCAACATCTGCCGGTGCGGCGCTTATCCAAACATAGTCACCGCCGTTCGCGCCGTATACGGAGCGGCACGCGCATGAACAATTTCGCGTACGCCAAAGCTTCCGACACCGCCGGAGCTATCGCGCAACTTGCGGCCGACCCGAACGCGCGCTTCATCGGTGGCGGAACCAATCTGCTTGACTTAATGAAGTACGGCGTCGAGCAACCCGCCAAGGTGGTCGATATCAGTCGCCTTCCCCTTGCCGACATCGAAGAGAGTCCCACCGGCGGCGTCCGCATCGGCGCTCTGGCCCGCAACACGGACGTTGCGAATCACCCGCTGATTCGTGAACGGTACCCGGTCCTTTCCCAAGCGC
>CAXSIG010000752.1:0-2865 GCA_964237255.1 uncultured Bryobacteraceae bacterium | reverse complement strand
GGGTGACCCGATCAAAGATCGCGACCTTCTTCATGAGCGCCACGTTTTCGTTGTAGTAGTTCGGGGCTCGCAGGTTTTCGTACGATCGGGCGCTGGTCCCGAAGGTGTACGCGGCGGGTACGCTGAAAGCCGCAGGGTTAATCCACAGTTGCGTTGCGGGGTCGAAGCTTCCGTTGCCGCCCAGTTGGCGCTGCACACCGGCAACCGCATTCGGACGTAGCGCCTGATTGAACAGAGGCAGCGTGTTATTTACTGTCAGCACGATCGGGACGCCGGTCGAATATTGCTGGATTCCTGAAAAGATCCAGCCCCCGACAACGCGGTTCCGCTTGTAAAAGGGAATCTCATAGCTATAGCCGAAGGAGACGATGTTCGGAACGTCGGTGTCGGCTATCGCTTTCTCAAGACGGCGATTGTAAGTGGTCTGGCCGGTTGGTCCACCGCCGGCGAGCACGTCGGTATCGGCAATAGTCTTCGCGTGCGTATAAGCAAATTGAAGATCGAAGCCATGGGCGGCCCTGACGGTGAATTGGGTTTGAAAGGAGTGGTAAGTCGAACTGCCCGATGGGTCGGCTCGATCCCAGATATCAAGATACTGGGGATAAGGACGCAACGCCTGAGCTACCGACCCCGTGAAGCCCGGGTATGGAGCTACAATCCCGGCACTGACCGCAGCTGCCGAGTTATACGGCTGCGAGAGCAACGACCCCAGGCTGAGCAGCGACGGATTCAATTCGTTCAAGTGAATCAAGCCACTGCCGAGGCGGGTTCCTTTTGTGCCCAGATAAGACAACTCGAGCGATACGCGCGCGGCAAGCTCCCGTTGGACCGTGAACGACCAATTCTGGAAGTAAGGGGGGCGACCATCGTTGCGAAGAATGGTTCGGACGTTCGTCCCGTTTGCGGCGGTCGGATCGATAAAAGGTGGTCGTGGAAAGTTCTGCGGGAAGCCCTGGTCCCAGTAGAAAGCCGGTGTTGCGCCTTGATTGGTGGTCGTAAAAACCGGCGTGGAGCTGAAGCCGTAGATTTGCGAAATAGAATCGCGGAGGCCGGCGTTTGCATTACCGGCCGCGTAATAGATTCCATAGCCGGAGCGCACGGCTGTCTTGCCGTTGATCTGATAAGCAAAACCAAACCGCGGGGCGAAGGCTTTGTAGTAAGTATCGGCGAACGAGTTTCGTCCGTTTCGGCCAGGGCCGTCACCTAGGAAGCCAAGCGCGCCCAAATGTCCGCCCGCTCCCGGGTTCGGGATGGTCGGATCGAACGTAGACAAGTTGTTCAGCTTTTCGGTGCGCGGAAAGAACAAGTCATACCGGAGGCCGTAATTCAACGTGAGCTTGCGACCGATCTTCCAATCGTCCTGCGCATAGGCGGCGACATACTTATACCGATTTCTCGGGTAATAAGCGCTGATTTTGTAAGTGCCGGTGTCGACTGCCCCTAAGAGAAAGCTGGCGATCGCATTTCCCGTGCGGGGAGTACCGGGCAATCCAGTTTCCAGCGCGTTAAAAGCGAACACGCCCGCAGAGTTGAAGTTATCGATTCCGTTGGTTTCGAAGAAGCGGAACTCGCCGCCGAATTTCAAGTTATGAGCGCCGCGGACCATGCTCAGCGATTCGCCGGCCTGAAAGGCATTGTTCGTTTGCAGCGCGCGGCCGTTACAATTCGGCTGTCCTAAACGTGTGTAGCCCCCGCTAGTGAGGTCTATACAAGGGAAGTAGTTATTCGGGCCAGTATTAATGCCGGTCAGCCCAAGCTTCTGCGGGTAATCCTGATTTACACTCGCGCTATCGATGGTTCTCCAGAATCGCGTGAATCCTAATTGGATATGATTGACGACCGCCGGAGAAATCACCAAATCGTGCGATACGCGCGCCCAATGGTTATGATTTGCAGTTAGCGACGATTCCGTCGCCGGACCCGCGATTGAGACTTTGTCCGCACCCGCACCGGTTGGATCCACCTGCGTTTGGTGATCGCGATAGTAATAGACGCTTACGCGATTCGAATCCGTGAAACTGTGGTCGATCTTGATGTTGTATTGATCTTCATCGACGTACCCTCGTCCCGTTGAGATGTAATTAGTGAAAAGGCCGGTATTTGTAGGTGTCGGCAGTAACGCCAGAACGTTCTTAGATACAGAGGAAAAGCGGTCCGCGGGGATGATGTTTCCAGGGAAAGGTTGACGCGTAACCGTGGTCCCGGTAAATACCGTGGTCCTGGGATCGTAAATCACCGCATTGGCCCGGGAGAAGTCGCCGTTTCTGAAATCGAGAGGAGGAAGGCTTGCGAGCGTATTCGGCGCGCTCTGGCGGAAGCGGTAACCTCCGTACACCACGAAAAAGAACGTTTTGTTGCGGCCGTTGTAAACCTTCGGGATCCAGACGGGCCCGCCGACGGAGACGCCGTACTCGTTTTGCTTGTTGATGGCGACGGTGGGAAGGAAAAATCCGCGAGCATCCAAAGAGTCGTTTCGGAGGATATCGAAGCCGGCGCCGTGCAGGGAGTTTGTTCCCGAGCGCGTGGAGAACAACTCGATACCGCCGCCTGTGCGTCCGTACTCCGCGTTGAAGTTCGCCCGTAGGAGCTTGAACTCGCCGATGGTCTCGACGGAGGGACGCGTTTCGCCGGGTATGATGCCGCCGCTCTCAATGCCGGTAGAGGCAATGCCATCGATCAGCACTTCTTTGGCGCGGCTGGGCGATCCGCTGATCTGTGTGTTGCTGGTGTCCCCTGTTACACCTGGCGCCAGCAAGGTGAACTGTTCCAGATCGCGCTGCTTTCCGGCCACATAAAAGGGAAGCTCCAGCAATTTGGCGCGGTCGATGGTGGTCCCCAAGTCGGATGTGGATGTTTGCAAAGTGG
>CAXSIG010000751.1:970-2875 GCA_964237255.1 uncultured Bryobacteraceae bacterium | reverse complement strand
AAACTCGGTAACCGCTTCCGTCCAGCCCACGCCCGCGGTCTCCCAGACCTGCTCGAGCGACATGGTGTAGGAGTTCGGATCTTTCGCGCGTTTGCCGAATGCGCAAAGCCGGCAGCTAGCCACGCAGACGTCGGTGGGGTTGATGTGGCGATTGACGTTGAAGTAGGTGCGGTCGCCATGAAGGCGTTCACGAACCAGGTTCGCCATGTAACCGATGGCCAGCAAGTCGGAACTTTGGTAAAGCGCCATTCCGTCTTCCGAGGAAAGGCGCTCCTGGGCTTCTACCTTTGCCAGAACGGAGCGAAGGCGCGGGTCTTCAACGAAGGGTTGCATAGGGAGTGCGGAAGAGGAAAACGTCTGCCGCCCAGAAACAGAAGAATAGCACGCTGACCCAGCCGTTCATGGTGAAAAAGGCGGCGTTGACGCGACTGAAATCGTTGGGGCGGACCAGAGAATGTTCGTAAATCAAAAGAGCTGCGATAACAGCGATACCAAGAAGGCTGATGTTTCCCAAATGCAAACTACGCGACAGTGCCACCAGGCAAACGATCATCGCGATGTGAAGCGCTCGAGCGACAGCCAGAGCACTCCTCAGCCCTATCGCTTTCGGAATACTGAAGAGCGGTTCGGTTGTGTCGAATTCATAATCCTGGCAGGCGTAGATGATGTCGAAACCCGCCGTCCAGCAGGTAACAGCCGCCGTGAGCCACAGGATACGCGGATCGAGCGAGCCGGAAACAGCGATCCACGCCGCCGCGGGAGCGATCCCCAGCGCAAAGCCGAGAACCAAATGAGAAAAGGAGGTGAAACGTTTTGTGAATGAATACAAAAAGACGATAGCCAAGGCAACCGGAGCTAGAAAGAAGCAAAGAGGGTTGAGTTCCTTAGCAGCGACCAGAAACACAAAAACCGATGCGGCGATAAAAAACCAGGCGAACTTGGTGGAGAGCAACTGGGCAGGGATGTGCCGCATCTTGGTTCGCGGATTTCGCGCGTCGATATCAGCATCCACCACGCGGTTGAATGCCATCGCCGCCGAACGCGCCCCCACCATCGCCACCACGATCCAGAACAACAACCAGGGCCACTGCGGAACCTGGAATCCCCGTTCCCGCATCGCCAGCAACGCACCGGTTAACGCAAATGGCAGCGCAAAGACGGAGTGCTCGAACTTGATCATCTCCAGCGTAAGCATCAGCCTGCGGGCGAACTTCGGCATTACCATTTAGTTTGATGCGTCTCGTGCCGGTTTGGGTGTCGCTCGTTCTTTTGGGTTGCGGCAGCAAAGAACAGGAGTTTCAGGATATCAGCGGACGCCGTGTCACGCTTCCGGACGGGACGGCAATCCACGCCGAATTAAAGACCGATCGGCAGGGTCAGGCAGTCGGGATGATGTTTCGCGATTCCCTGGCGGCGGACCATGGAATGTTGTTCGTGTACGGTGGTCGACCCATACGCGAACCATACTGGATGCACAATGTCCGCATCCCGCTCGACATTGTCTGGCTGGATAAGACCGGCAAAGTGGTGGAAGTTGTTTCATCGGCGCCGCCCTGCCTGGGCGAAGAGAGAAGTTGCCCGCATTACGGTGGAAGCCAACCCGCGTCATTCGTCCTCGAACTCGGTGGCGGGCAGGCGAAGGCTCACGGCGTGCAGGTGGGAACGGTCGTGCACATCTCATGAACGAAGAACAGCTACGCCTTCTCCTGGAACAGGTTCGTTCGGGTTCGGTTGAAATCGATGCCGCGCTCGATCGTGTGCGGCATATGCCGTTCGAAGATTTGGGATTTGCCAAGGTGGACCACCATCGGGCCCTGCGTCACGGGATGCCGGAGGTGGTCTTCGGACTGGGCAAAACCGCGGACCATGTAGTTGCCATTGCGGAAAAGCTGCTGGACCGCTCTC
>CAXSIG010000751.1:0-960 GCA_964237255.1 uncultured Bryobacteraceae bacterium | reverse complement strand
GGCCACCGCGGAGATGGCCGAACGGCTTCTCAAGCGCTATCCCGAAGGCGAATACTTTCCTCTATCGGGTGCGGTTCGTTTCTGGCGTGAGCGCAAGGTGACGGGCAAAGGGAAAATCGCGGTAGTCTGCGCGGGCACCAGCGATATCTACGTTGCCGAAGAAGCCCAAATCACTGCGGAAGTGATGGGCAACGAAGTCGATGCCGTTCACGATATCGGAGTTGCCGGCATCCATCGACTGATGGCGAATCGTGAGCGCCTGACGCAAGCGCGAGTAGCGGTGGTGTGCGCGGGGATGGAAGGCGCGCTCCCCAGCGTGGTAGGTGGATTGGTTTCGTGTCCGGTGATCGCGGTGCCCACCAGCGTCGGCTACGGAGCCAGCTTCAACGGCCTGGCCGCGCTGCTCGGGATGTTGAACAGTTGCTCACGCAACGTAACGGTCGTGAACATTGGGGCCGGCTATGTGGCGAGCTTGATCAACCGGCAATAGCCGGACGTTTTCTGTGCCAATCGGTGCGGGCCTGAAACTCCTTGCCGAGCGCGAGCAGCAGATTTTCGCTGAAGGGCATGCCGCAAAGTTGAATCCCCACCGGAAGTCCGGCGGCGAATCCGCACGGCAGCGAGAGCGCCGGCATACCCACCAGATTGCCCGCCGGAATCAGTCCGGTCATCCCCGATTTACGATCCTTCGGCGCTTCGGGGCCTCGAAGGTCGAGTGGGTCCGATATATTGGGCGCGGGGCCGAATCGTGAGGGCGCGACTACCGCGTCCAGATCGGAGAAGGTCTTCCGGAATTCCTCGATCACCTGCCGCCGAATTCGCATGGCGCGCAGATAGTCCTTCGCCGGGATTTCGAGACCGGCCCGGAACCCGGCGGCTTGCTTCGGATCGGCAAGCTGGTCGACTTGTTTGCTGGTCACCAGCGGCTCGAAGATGGAAGCGCCTTCCGCCGCGACGATC
>CAXSIG010000750.1:0-2899 GCA_964237255.1 uncultured Bryobacteraceae bacterium | reverse complement strand
TAATGTGATCGAACAGGATCATCGGACCGTGTGTGGCTAGCAAAGGGCTACGGCACTTTTCAAAGCGCGTGGCGGACGATAGAGGGAATAGAAAACGGTCCACATGATCCAGAAAGGCAGAGCGAGATGGGTGGCAAAAGGAGATGCGGTCGGCCAAGCTCTCTTCATCGCCGGATTGTTCGGCCTCTCTGCCTAACTCAAATTCAACCGTTTACAAATTTGCACTTGCCGCAACTGCTTTACCCAAAACTTCGCTACGAAACCCGATTCGACAATCCGTGGCTGCCGACCCTTCCGTGGTTTGCCCGGTTCATTGTGCTCTCCGCGGTTGATCGAGTGCTTAACCCTGCCGGAGAGGCCCCCAAGCAAGACCTGGTAAGGGCGCTGACGGTGGGATACCTGCTCCACGACTTCCTCGCATCGCTCCCTATCAACGAAAGAGCAGCGATACTCAAGCAGGCGGAACGGTGGCCCTCAGCTTTGACGATGCTGTTTCACTACCCGGCAAGACCTCGGCGGAGGTTCTCACGTGCTCCGAAGCTTAAGTACAACACTGCGTTCAGATTTTAAGCGGGTTCCACTGGTTAAGTACAACGAATGGGATCTGAGCGTCACGATTCCGGAGATTAAATACAGCGCGACACCGGCCCTTATTCCTTCTCAGGTGCGTCCCCACGCCTAGCTAATTGCTCGCGGACCCGAATCACAGCATCGTGCAACTTCTCGGCAAGAAGCCTTTTGTCCGGAAGTGCTGTGAGATATTCGGCGACGCGGATCTCGCCCTGATTCAACTGCAGAAGTTCGATCTGAGATTCGTCTTTCCCGCTGCAAAGAATGAGGCCAATGGGCGCTTCCTCATGTTTCGTGCGGCGCTCATGACGATCAAGCCACCGGAGATATAATTCCATCTGCCCTTTATACGCGGCCTCGAAGCGCCCAAGCTTCAAATCGATCGCAACTAGCCGCGAGAGGCCGCGATGGAAGAAAAGCAGATCGAGATAAAAATCCTGATTGCCTATGGTCAGTCGTTTTTGGCGAGTCACAAACGCGAAGTCCGTACCAAGTTCCAGGAGGAAACGCTCGAGTTCCTGCAAAATGGCGGTTTCCAAATCCCGCTCGCTGTATGCGTCCTTGAGACCCAGAAAGTCGAGGAGATAGGGATCGCGGAAAACCAAGTCTGGCGTTAGCCTATCCGTCTCGCGAAGTTGCTCGAGGTCGTGACGAATTGCGTTTTCAGGAAGTCTTGAAATCGCGGTGCGCTCAAATAGCATACTGCGCACCCGTTCGCGCAATAAGCGAACACTCCAACGCTCTACACGGCACATTTCGGCATAGAACTTCCGGGCTAACGGGTTCTCTAAATAAAAGATTTCTTTGAAATGGCTCCAGCCCAAATGCCGAGAAAGCGCAGTGACTTCGGCCTCTGATGGCCAAGCCTCGACGAACCGGATCATGTGAAACAGATTCTGGCGGCTGAACCCTGCGCCGTAATCGGAAGTTAATTGTCTCGACAGTGTAGAGACAATCTGCTCGCCGTACTCGGCCCGAGCTTCGACGAGGATATCTCGTCGGATGCGGCTGCCGATCTGCCAGTTTAGCAGCACAAGTTGGGCATTGACCGATTGTGCAACACTTGTCCGCGTCGCTTCGATGAAGCGGCGAATATCCGCGGCAAGATTGCTAGAAACTTGTAGAAGGGGCAACCGTGATTCCCGTATCGGTTCGCTTGATTTGTCGCTGTTGTTTCTGCCGCTCATTCTCGCCCCGCTTCAAATATAGAACCTAAGCTGGGACACATTTAATCGTTGAATGTGAAACATCTCCGCCAAGCCCTCCTGCCAAGCCCTCCTGTAAGCTGTGAGCGGCCGACCATAGTCGTACTCAAGAAAGCGCGCCACCTGCTCAAATCGTTTCATTCTGTCGTCGCACGGTGGCCGCTATGCCGCGCGCAGCAGATTCAGCGTAGCGCATGTCCTCCGTGGGCAACCTATCCAACAAATTGCGCATCTTGTGATTCCGGCAGCGCTGTATGGGTTGGTGAGGACCGAATAGCTTCTCAATGCAAAAATCAGCACGTCCGTTCCGCTGAATCTATACCTGCTTCGCATAATACTTCTTATCGAGAGCGTAATCGATCTGCGGCTTCTTTTTGCTAGAAATTGCTCTTTTGCCCGGATTGCGGTGCCTTACCCACGATCGCGGCTTTGCGCGGCCTGTTACCGGCAGCGTCGGCACTCGGCGCGCTACTTTGCTGGTACCCGCGACCAGGTGCTCGCGCGGGATAGCCACCGGTGCCAAGGTTGCGGAGATCCCGGTAGGGCGGGGCAGCGGCCCCCCGTTCACCACCGGCGGCAGGAATTGTGAAGGTGAACGGAGCCGCCCGCCGCGGCGTCCGGATTGGGAACTGGCTCGAACAGGCTGACGCCCGGGAGCTCCTCTGGGCGCCGTGTGGGGCAGGGAAGAAGGCCATTCGCGATCGCGCCGTTCTGGGGCTTCTGATCAGATGCGCCCTGCGCCGCGCCGAGCTCGCCCGCCTACAAGTCCGTAACATTGAGCAGCGTGCCGGCCGCTGGGTGCTGCCTGACTTGGTGGGGAAAGGAGGGCGCGTCCGCACCGTTCCCCTTCCGGATTGGGTGAAGCTGCTCCTCGATCAATGGGTCGCAGGGGCTGAGATCCACGTCGGACCGCTCTTCCGCAGCATCAATAAGGGCGGTGCTGTCAGCCCGAATGGATTCACCGAAAACGCCGTGTGGGGAATCGTGAGGCAATATGCCGGCGATCTCGATCTGGGGGGTTCGGGTGCAAATTCAGCGGCGTGCCAATCTCGGCAAATTGTTTCCTTTCTATTAACGGTTAATCCGGTTACGCTGCCAGCGCCGCTTGCCAAAGTGCCGGCATC
>CAXSIG010000749.1:0-2899 GCA_964237255.1 uncultured Bryobacteraceae bacterium | reverse complement strand
GGCCAGAACAGTGGCACATAGAGGACACCAGTTCACAAGCGCCTTCTTGCGATAAGCCAAACCTTTCTCCAGCATCTTGAGAAAGAACCACTGGTTCCAGCGATAGTATTCGGGGTCGCAGGTTGTGACTTCGCGGTCCCAATCGTAGCTGAACGCAAAGCGGCTATGCGTATTCTTCATGCGCGCGATGTTCAGGCGGGTCCATTCAGCAGGCGGAGTCTTATTGGCGATAGCGGCGTTTTCCGCAGGCAATCCGAAAGCGTCCCATCCCATGGGATGCAACACGTTGAAACCGCGCATCCATTGATGCCGGGCCAGCGCGTCGCCGATTGCGTAATTGCGGATATGCCCGATGTGCAAATTGCCCGAAGGGTAGGGAAGCATCTCCAGCACGTAGTATTTCGGCTTGGTGGAGTTGTCTTCGGTGCGATACAAAGCGCCATCGGCCCATTCGGCGGCCCACTTCGTCTCGACGGCTTGAAAATCGTACGACTTTTCTGGCATGAAGGCTAAATTTCATCATCGCCTAGAGCCGGTAACGCGCGCTTGGCCTGATTACTTATCGGTCGCGCCACTCCGCCGGCAAACCGGATTTGGTGGCGCATAAGATCTCAAAAAGTGCCCGGCGGTCGGCAATCGACAGCCTTGCCGTTTGCGGTAGCATTTCCTTGCTTGTCAAGACACGGTGCAGCCGGCGATAGATACGTGCTTTCGCATCCGGATCCATTTCGTCGAACGCCTCGCTATAAATCATGTACGAAAGGGGGTAGCGAAACAGCCGGGTCTTCAGATCGAAATCGCGCAGACTGCGTCCTTTCCCGTCACGCGGCCCCCATTTCGGGAACGTCTCGGAAAATGTCGAGACGCCTCTGATAGGCGAGGTCAGCGGCGCCTCGTCCGTGAACAACATGTAGCGGACTATCTGCTCAATCGCCGCATCCAGCATGGCCGGTGTCGGTGTTCTTGCAGCCGGTAATTCATAATTGCGCGCATACCGGAACTGCGCGTTCACACTGGTGATCAGGTTCGTCATCTTCGTCTGATGTTCCAGCGTCATGAGCGCGATTAAGTCGCTGGTCGGCTCAAGATATTTCGCAACATCGAACTTCTTCGATAGATCGGTGACGTTCTGAGTTCCCGCGGTCTGGAGTTCAAAAGGCCTGGAGAGATCCGGCGCAATCGCGTTTCCCCTGTGTTGCATGTTGCCGTGTGTCCCGCTTACATACCACCCGCCCCAGCGTTCCTCGAAAGGCGACCGATGATCGGTTGTCGTGAAAAGAGTTCTCGAGTTGTCAACAAAAGGCGTACCGTCCGCGGAAGGATAGACCGTCGCCACCATCAAACCCGTCGCATACGCATTAACCGCGTTATGGCATCGGGTGCATTGCACGCTCTGCTCATCGAAATTCGGACGGGTCGCACGCTTGGTGTCCAGAGTGTAAAAGAGTATGCCGTTCTTCGAATCGAGTGAGGTAATCTCGTATACCTCGCCATCCTGAACGGCCCCTACCGCGGCAAAGTCATTGAAATAAACTGCGCGCGGTGTTTTCGGCCCAATTTTGGATTGCTGAAAACTGGTCTTAGAGAAAACCAGCACCTGCGAATCTTTGCGGATGCCCAGCCTGTCAAGAAGGCTGGACAGATATCCCCAGCCATCTTTGTTGTATTCCAGCGTGATCTCGCCCTTGTCGATTCAGTCGATCAACTGCCCCACGCGGTCGATTGCAAACGAAGTTCCGGGAGTCAGCAACAGAAACGCGAAAACGACCCGGATACGAAAGCTATTGTGCAAGAAACAGACCGGATTCACGAGCCTCTTTGAGGTTAACTCACCCATAAGGGGCAGAGCGCATCACGCCAGGGTGGACGCAACGGAAGCGGTCTCCTGCGCATCTTATGTAGTGCAAGAGGATTAATAAAATGCACAATTCAGGATTAATAAAGGGCTTTACCGCCGTGCGGAACTTCGCACTTGCGGCACTCGTTTCCGCCCCAGCCTGGGGTGCGATCCCGGCGCATCCGGGAATGGTGAATTACGTGGACGGCCAAGCCAGCGTCAACGGCCTGCCAATCACTTCGAAGCAGGTGGGAACGGCGGAAGTGGAGCAGGGTCAAACCATTGAAACCGGCGTGGGTAAAGCGGAAGTTCTGCTAACTCCCGGTGTGTTCCTGCGCGTGGGCGATCACAGTGCCGTTCGATTCGATTCTGCCGGTCTCACAAACACCCAAGTGAATGTTCTGCGCGGCAAAGCTTTCGTCGAAGCGGACGATTTGCAAGAGCACAATAACATCCGGATCACCGACCGTAATGCGGTGACCACGCTGGAGAAGAATGGCTTGTATGCGTTCGATGCGGACAAGGGCACAGTCGAGGTGTTGGATGGTAAAGCTGAGGTTCAGGAGAACGATAAGAGCATCGATTTGAAAAAGGGTCGGATGACCGATGTTTCCGCCCTGAAGACCGAAAAGTTCGACGCGAAGAACGACACGGACGATCTGTATCGTTGGAGCGATCTTCGTTCGCACTATCTCTCAGAAGCAAGCGCCGGTTCGGCGCGTACCTATCTGGTTGGTGGTGGCGGATGGGCGGGTGGTGGATGGTACTGGAATCCATACTACAGTTTCTATTCCTACCTCCCTGGCAACGGTTTTCTCTATAGTCCGTTCGGGTACGGCTTCTTCTCGCCGTTCGGTCTCCGCTCTTACTACTACGGCGGGGGCGGCTATTACCGCGGCGGGGCTGGCGTGCATTCGGGTGACCGGACCGGCAGTTTCGGCCGCAGTGCCGGGTTCCGCTCTAGTGGTACAGCAACAGCTTTGTCTCGCCCGGCAGCATCTTTCGGACGTGCGTCATCGTTCGCCGGCGCGGGGCACGTTGGTGGCGCTCATCGCTGAGTAG
>CAXSIG010000748.1:0-2904 GCA_964237255.1 uncultured Bryobacteraceae bacterium | reverse complement strand
TGCGCTTGGCCGCCGCGTCCCTTTTACGTGGCTCCCTGTGCCCAGCAATATCGAATTCATGCACAATTGTGCGCAATCCCGCCCACATTCTGTCGGTTACTTCGGCCAATATGATGACAGAAGCAGGGAAGTTCTTGGCGAAATATTGGATGAGATGCAGGAGCCCGTTCTCCTCTTGGGCCGCGACGCGGCACGCGTTTCACACCCCAATGCCGTCGTTGCCGGAGATCTTTCGCCAGCCGATCTTTCCTGCGCCATCCAATCCTGCGCAACGGTAATGCACTGGTATCCCGATGGAGTTTCCACGCGGCGCGGCACGGTAATGGCTTCGTTAGCTCACGGGCGCGCAATCGTCACTAACGCGGGCCGTTGGACGGAGCCGATCTGGCGTTCGTCGGGAGCGGTCGAGTTCGCATCCGATGCCGCTGGCTTCGTTTTGCGAGTCCGGGAAATTCTTGAAAATTGTGCAAAACGCGCACAATTGTGCACAAATGCGCTAGGGATATACCGAAATTCCTTCGCAATCGAGAACACCGTCCAAAAAATGCTCACCGCGCCACGATGAAAATTGCGGTCACGAATCATCATCGGAAATTGGTCGGAGGGACGGAAAGTTATTTGAACCGGGTGATTCCCGAACTGGAACAGGCAGGTCACATCGTCCATCTCTTCCACGAAGCCGACGCCCCACCCGAACAATCACAAATCGCCGCGCGACAAGCATCGCAAGGCTTCGATGATTTGGCTTCGTTTCGTCCGGACGTAATTTTCAATCACGGCCTGCAATCGCCCACGCTGGAATTTGGACTAGCCGATACCGCTCCGGTAGTTCACTTCGCGCACAACTATCACGGGACCTGCATCTCCGGCGAGAAAACCCGCAAAATTCCCAGTCCGACCCCCTGTAGTCGTTGCTTCGGCCCAGGCTGCTTGGTGCAATACTTGCCTCGAAATTGCGGAGGCTTTAACCCCGCTGTCATGTGGGCAGATTATCAAACGCAATCGAAACGTAACGCTGCCATGCGCCGTTCGAAGACCGTAGTGACCGCCTCCGACCACATGCGCCGCGAATACCTGCGCAACGGAATGTCTCATGTGGAAACGGCGCCGCTCTTCGTACATCAGCGAGAAAACCCTCTGCCCGATCCTCCATCGGGTCCACTCCGGATTCTGTTTGCTGGACGCATGACAAAAATCAAAGGGGCCGAGGTTCTGATGAAAGCGGCCGATTGCGAAGTCACCATGGCGGGCGATGGTCCTGAACGGGAGCGCCTGCAAGCCGCATACCCGCGCGCAAACTTCCCTGGTTGGATGTCCCAAACCGAACTCGAACGGCTGGCAGCGACTCATCACCTGTTCGCCATGCCTAGCCTCTGGCCCGAACCGTTCGGCCTCGCCGGTTTAGAACTCGGTCTTCCCGTAGCCGCGTTTTCAGTCGGGGGAATTCCCGAATGGCTGACCGACGGTTATAACGGCGCTCTCTCCTCTACCCTGTCATCCGAAGCTTTCGCCGATGCAATCCACCGCTGTGCACAAATTCCTTCCGGACGCACAAACATGCACAACATGGCCAGCCGCTTTACCTTGGGGCGCCACATGTCGATTCTCCTGCCCATCCTGGAACGCGCTTGCGAATCTTAGTCGCTCACAACGTGCCGCGCGCCCGCAACGGCGGGATGAGCCGCATTATGGGCGAGATCCATGACCGTATCGCTGCACGGGGCGCAGAGATCGAATACTTCTGCGCTGAAGACGTGCCAGCTAAATTTCAGAATCGGTGGCAGCGCTTCACCTTTCCGTATTTGGTCGCCCGCAAAGCGCAGCAGGGCAAGTTCGATATCGTCAACGTTCACGAACCGTCCGGCGCAATCGTAGCGCTCCGCCCCGGCAAGGCGAAAGTGGTAGTCACCTCGCATGGCGTAGAACAAAGAGGTTGGGAAGTATCTTTGGTAGACAAGAAGCTAGGGCGGGGCGGACCTTCCTGGAAAACCAAGATTCTCTATCCCGCAACGTCGCTCTGGCAATCCCAGTTAGCGCTCCGGCGTGCGGATCACGTCTTCTGTCTAAACGAGCAGGACCGAGCCTACCTTGCCGGCAAATCGAAAGCCGTGACACGGATTTATCCCGCCGCTTCGCCTCTTTACGCCGAAGCCGCCCGCCATCGCGATTACCGTGGCTTTCGCCGCATCCTGTTTGCCGGAACCTGGCTTGCCCGCAAAGGCCATCGCGATGCGGTCGCTGCATTCGCTCAAGCTGACCCATTGCTGGAGTTCGCCACGTTGGGCGCGGGCGCGTCCGCAGAGAAAATCCGTGCCGATTTCCCCGAATCCATTCGCAACCGAGTCGTCGTCCTGGAGACGCGGTCTGACCGAGAGGCCGCTGAAGCAATGGCCGCCGCCGATGCGTTTCTCCTCCCCAGCGTCTTCGAAGGTACCCCGCTCACGCTCATGGAAGCCATGTACAGCGGTCTGCCCATCATCACCACGGATACCTGTGGAATGCGCGACGTGATCGAAAACGAGAAGACTGGCTTATTGGTCCCGCCCCGTTGTCCGGAAGCGATTACCGTCGCGCTGACTCGCCTGTCCGACCGGACATTCCGGGAACGGTTAGGACGCGCCGCACGCGCCAAAGCGCTCGACCAATACACATGGGACCGCAGCGCTGAAACGGTCTGGAAAGTCTACCGCGCGCTTATGTCAAACCCCGGACGCTAGCCACCGCTGCCAGGAACTGTTTTGAGCGTTGCTCAATCTCATCGTAGTTTCCTGCTTCAATCAGTTGCGGACTCACCAACTCGCTCCCAGCTGCTACTGCTATTGCCCCGGCTCTGAGGAAATCCGGCGTGGTCTGAACGCTTACCCCGCCCGTAGGAATCATCGGGATATGAGGCAGCGGTCCCCG
>CAXSIG010000747.1:0-2912 GCA_964237255.1 uncultured Bryobacteraceae bacterium | reverse complement strand
GGATGGCCTGGATAGGCGGAATGTGCTGCTTCGCGCTGCGCATACTTGCCGTCTGGAGGCATTGGAACCTACCGTCTATTCAGGCTCCTTGAGCTTGCAACAGAACAACTTGACTTACAGGTGCCAACTCGGACACGGAGTAGCACAGCTCGGAGACGGATCGCCGGTGACGATGCAGCGTTGAACGTCGGGCCCGAAAAGTCGCATTTCCGTAACATGCGAGAGACAAGGTTGAAAAGCTTTTCTGGACCGTAATCAATTTGTTCAATGCCCATGTGATTGTTCACGGAAATCCGAAGCTTCCCAGTGTTTGAACCAGAACGCAAAGTAAACACCCGTTTCAGTAATGATTGGACAGCCAGAGAAGGCCCAAGATCTTGTGCGCAGCCGTTCGCTGCGGCTACCTAATTTTGTTCGAGAATGATTTTATGCGTCTGTCACTGGTTTTGTTGTTTTCATTTTCAGTGGCTATGGCGCAAACACAACTCTCCGTAACCAACGCTGCCAGCAGTGTTCCCGGAATCGTTCCTAACTCGCTCGCTCAAATTTACCTTTTGGCCTCCGACGGTCCGATCAAAACGATCGATGCGGCAACCAGTTCCGTTCAAATTCAACCTGCGAGTGGGCCGCCTATTGCCGCTCAAGTACTGAAGTTTTCAGGTGATTACCAATTGCTGGTGCTTGTACCTGCCGATCTGCCGATTGGTCTGGCCGATGTCACGCTTTTCTCCAACGGAAATCGTAGCGCGCCCGCGCGTGTCGAGGTGTTCGAGTCGAACGTCGGCATCTTTACGCAAGAAGGATCGGGAATCGGAACGATGATTGACTCGCCATATAATTTGACTCACCCCGCGTTACCGGGCCAATCTGTTTCGGTGTGGACTACGGGCCTTGGTTCCGTTAAGCCTACCGTTCTGCTTGGGGGACATGCTGCGCCTGTGTCGTACGCGGGACCCGCACCTGGCTATCCCGGGCTTGATCAGATTAATTTCGTGGTTCCGGTGATCCAGCGATTCCCGACAGTTGTTATGTTTCTGCGGTGATCCGAGCAGGAAGCAAAGACAGCTTCGAAGCTTCGATTCCGAAAAGCACCACCGCGGGTCCTTGCCGTCATCCGTTCGGACTCGCGCCGGACATGCTGGCTCAACTTGATGGAGGCGGCTCTGTTGTCCTTCCTTAGTTCTCCATCCGCACTGCAATCTGGCCCGGCTTCGCTCGTCAGGAGTACATCGACGCCAATACAGCGCCCGCCAACTCACTGACGATTTATGCGGAACCGCAGGTTGCCGATGACGTTTACTACTCCTGCACACAATTTCTGTTTCTCATCCCTGTTAATAGGCGTGCGGTGCCGGCAACACCGCCAGTCGACCTCGGCCGAGGGTCGATCTGGGATCTCACTTTCTATTAACGGGCTCGGACGGCTCGCTAGACGTAGTGCGAAGTGGTCCGGTGTTCGAGCAATTTCCAGCTTTTTATAGCGCTGAGATTCCCGCAAAGGACAACGTGCCACTACCTATCGATCTTTCACCACCTTTCTTCAAAGCTGGGGAATGGCACGTCCGAGATGCCGGTGGGACATCGAGCGCACCTTTTGACGTCTCGTTTCGCTTGCCTCCGCCGCTTTTGCTTACCAACTTGGATGCGTTGGGAACCGTCGACCGCAGGGCCGATCTTCTCATTACATGGGACCCCAAAGGCTATTCCAGCGAGTATGCGTTAACTGCCAGCATCTATGGGCTGAACCAGTGGTTCTACGGACCGTCGGTAATGTACCGCGTTCCGGCAATGGCTGGACAAATCAAATTACCTGCATCGCTTTTGGCGGCGATCCCATCTCGATCCATCAGCTACCAACTGCAGGTCACCATTAGCTCTAGGCCCGACAGCCTGCCCTTGTTCTCCATCCCTCTAACGGCGGGCGGCTCGTTGCCGGCAACGGTGAAGTACAAAACCATTGAAACGATTCCTGTGCGTCTTCAATAACGTTTGAGCCATGTCCCGAGATGGTCTTAGCGTCGATTTAGCAAGTTTGATAAAAGCTGTCGCAGTTGAATCGTCATGCACGCAACCCAGGCACGAAGAGGAGCGCATCAAGGCAGAACACCACGTGACTGATGCCCTGTTCAACTTGCTGCGGCCGAATTGTGAAGGCGACTACGCGGTGCGCGCAGCAAGGCTAGTCGCGGCTAATATTCTAGCAGTTCGGTTGGCAGCTGCACCGTCCACGTTTTTAGCCTGTCTCTAGCGCCGGCACAATCATCAAAACTCAAGTCGCGCTGATTGGGAGGACATCGCAACCTCGCCTAGGCATTTTCGACCAGACTGGCAAATTCCGCTTCGACAATGTTGCCTCCGGAGCATATACGGTTTATGCATGCGCAGACGCGCCGGACGGTGCCTGGGAGGACCACTTCTTCATCAAAGAACTCGAGGGCTTTGGCGTGACGATTGACCTCTCAGAGAATGAAATGAAAAGTGCTGAGGTGCCGACCATCTCCACATCCAAGATTGCCGAAATCGTAAGTAAACTCCAAATGCAGTAGCAGGGGTGTTGTTGGCTCTCATGATTGCTATCGCGCGCTGTCGCCGCTTCTGTATTCAACTCGCCGCAGTTCGTTAGGTCAAACCAGCCCTGCCTGGGCGTTCCTAAAAAGTCGTAAGTGACTACATACTGGCGAGGGTTGCGCATTAGGTAACCGCTGTTGCTCAATAAATGGCAGCATCAGGCATCCGGCGCCGCTTCGGTGGGGGAGCTATTTCGATGAACTCGAAGGACCCGCGCAACACCTTATTTAGAGCCGATGTGATCTCCGCGAGTTTCTGCCGAACGCTCGGCCAGATGTTCGATCCCAGGACAACCATCGAGATCTTTCGATTAGTCAGATTCTGCTGATAGCGGACGTTCTGGT
>CAXSIG010000746.1:2426-2914 GCA_964237255.1 uncultured Bryobacteraceae bacterium | reverse complement strand
GATTGCGATCTTCCGGGTTGATCTGTTCGATCGGTTCGCCTACCTGCTCGCCTGCATCTCCCTGGTTGATTTGCTGCTGTTGAGAAGGGTACGGAGGATATGACTGCTGCGGATATTGTGCGACAACTCCTCTGCAGAGTAAAAGTAGACCGCAACAGATTGGGGGAACGCGCTTCCACATATAAAGGGCCGTTGAGTCAAAAGCAATCCCGCAACCATCTCCTAAACCTTTTAGATTGAACAGAATCCGCAGATCCCAGACCGTTCCTGTTGGTGGAAAACCACCAACATGGTTGGCCTCAATCGCGTCGGAAGACGGAGATGCCATCACGTTGAAAAATGCGAGCAACTCCCGGTGTCGTACCGAAACGCGAATCGGAATCCAAAGCCAGCCAGTAATCGGCCCCTTCAACTTCTGCTGTCCTCTGAACCGCACCTAGCGCATAACGCCGTCGGTAGAAATCGAACGAGGTTTGTAGGTTCTTGCT
>CAXSIG010000746.1:0-2390 GCA_964237255.1 uncultured Bryobacteraceae bacterium | reverse complement strand
GCCGCCGAATGTCGTCCCGTAGCGCTCGCGATGCCCGAGGAAGACCGGCCGTAGATCCGGACCGGAAGCGATCCGGAACTTCGCCGCCCATAATAGAAAGAATGACGGCTACTGCCGCTAGACTTACCGCAGTAAACCCGATCAATTTCCAGCCGGATATTCTGACGAGTGCCAACGCGGAAAGAGCGGGAACCAAGACCAGTGTGTCCGTCCACAGAAGCGCCATGTTTCGCCAATCCGCTGAAGTGGTCCGAAGAAATATCAACCCCCAAAAACACAATCCTATCAATAGTATGGGAAGCAAATATTCATTAATTACCTTAATTCTACGATCAAACAACAAGAGGCTAAGTCCTAGCAAGGCAACGGGGACTCCAAAGACAAGATCGAAGCTGATTGCCAGACCCAATTGAAGCGTAGCGATTCTGGACTTGCCTCTCGCCAAATTTCGAACTGCAAGCAAGACCAGACCTGCGGCCATCCACATTCCTCTCGATTCAGGCAACCACCCTACGGTGAATGGATTTAGAATCGAGAAAATCAAAGCCACCCAATCCCATCTCTGCCCGGCAGCGATTCGAAACACGGCCCAGAGATAAACGGCGAATCCTAACAAGCTGCCCAGGCGAATCGTAAATTCCGTCAACCGGAATGTCCGTACAAGGCGCGCCACCAGGATTGTATGTAGTACTTGGTTCGATGGGTTAAATGGAGACGTGACGATGGTCGAAAAGGGACGAGACGCAAACTGAGTAAACAGCACGGCCTCGCCTGGAGTCACTGCGGTTACGGTCGCTCGATACATTTGCCAAACCAAAACAGCAGCCGCAAGCGCCAACACTCCTTTTTTTATAAAAGCCGGTATAAACGTTTCCCCAGTGCCGTGCCGGAGAGTTCCATTCCCCACTGTCCCGGATTCATGGAAAAGTCCTGCGCTCCGAAATCGTCACTCCCCACCAGAATGTAGGAAATGCCAGCAGCCTTAACAGCTGACTCGGCTTGCCGTCGGAAGTCGTCCGAAAGCGGCTGGAGCTTACGGGTCCGTACAGTCGGAAGATCTGGCCACAGCCCGCTCCGATAAATCTCAAGTTTTACTTGAATGCCTCCCTCGATTGGGGCGTCCAGTATTATGGCTGATAGTTCCTCCGCCTTCCCGAAATCGACGGCGACATGCATGCCTGCGCTCGCCGGCTCCATCGTCACCCAACGCGTCGATACATTACCGTCGAACGCGCGGAAAGCGCTCCAGGTGTTCACCGAACTAGAGTATTTCCAACGCGGGTTGGGCCGAAGCTCTACGCTTCCGTCCATCAGACGCATGTCGGAAACGCTCCACATATCATCTGGCCGCTTTCCTGTTTGTACCAATCGGATCCCCCGGAGTTCCTCGGAAGAAAAATCAAACCGGATTCGCTGAAGTGGCTGGTATTCCGGAATTTGCGCCGCCCACAACAACTCACCTAAGTAATTCGCTTCGGCCGACTCATACTTGACCAGGATTTCGCGCGATGTGTATGCTTCGGGTGGGTTACTAAAGCTCAGGATTCGCGATCCTGGCGGCGTCTTCAGTTCCAGCATGCGCGCTATGTCATAAGCCGGCATTTGTGCCCGTAAGGTTTGTTCCTCTGGGATCAGACGAAAAGCTTCCGCAGCACTCGCGTTCGGCAAGGCCCACACGCGTGGGTCCGCATAAAGCCGGATATGTGCGGGCCACGAGGCAAAAAGGTGAAACGCCAGCACCGCTGCGATTCCAAACGCCACATCCGACAAAACGAAGCCAAGCGCGAGCGCTAAAAAGGGCAACATAGGGAGCAGAAACCGGGTTTCGATATTGGTGTATGCGGGAAGCAAAAACACCCCGGCAGCCAGGAGCGCTTGGCGGCCCGCGCCATCCTTTAAGGCCAGTAGCGCCAATGGCGCAAGCAGAAATACCGGCCCTAGTAAACCGGATGTTTTTGCCCCCGTAGCCAAGTGATCCCAAGCGCGTTGCGGAATCGATAAACCGACGTAGTCACGCATGAGACGGCTATATTCCTCTTCGAAGTGGATGGTGATGTAGGGATTCCGAAAGAGCCGGTTTGCGAATGGTGAAAACGGATTATCGACCGTTATCCAGTTCTTCAGCATCCATGGCATAGCAAGTAACAAAGCGAACCCGGAGTACACCAGAACCGGACGTAAAAACGGCTTCCGCGAGCGGAGCAGATACCAGAGAAGATATAGCCCTGCGAACGGTAACGCCAGGAATAATGTGTACTTGGAGCCATAACAATACCCGGCCGTCAGCCCAATCAACGGAACTAAGCGATGCTGCCGGGTTTCCCTCCAAATCTGGAGAAGATAAAACATCGCAAAGAGGATCGCCATGCCGGCAACGTCGTTATAAGCGA
>CAXSIG010000745.1:0-2915 GCA_964237255.1 uncultured Bryobacteraceae bacterium | reverse complement strand
AGCGAATGTTAAGAACAGAGCAGGCGTGGCAATTCGTTTTGTCATCACCAGGTAATGCGGAAACCGGTGGGTGTCTGGCTAAGTAAAATTTCGAATCCGAATCGCAGTGCCGTACGGATCGGTCAAGGAAAGCTGGTGCACGGGAATCGGCAGTATCTCTTGTGGGATCGTAACGTAGCTCAGCGCGCGGCCTTCGGTCGGGAGCCGTTCCGTGTCGGATGGCGAGAAGGTCAGATTAAGGCCCGGCAGATCGGCGGCATCGAAGTGAGCTCGTTTCCCCGGCGTAGCGCCAAGATGTCCGGCATACCAGTGCTGCATAGCTAATACGTCGGGCGTGTAGAAATGAAGATGGTGGAACGCGGCTGTTGTCGAAAGCACCGGCGTGTGAGACAGCTCCACGCGGAAGTCATCGGGAGCGGTGACCATCGCTTGTGTGCCGTTCGGATTGCGGTCGTAGGGAATCTTGGCCTCATCCAATCTTTGAAGAGTGACGGCCAGATCCCGGACCTGAATCCCCACATGATCCAGCACCGTTCCTCCGGTACCGCCAGTCGGCGCTCGATCGTGCAGCACGATGGTGGATCCTTCGATTGCCGCCCCATCGGTCGTTAGCGTCGCATCGAGAACGCCGCACCAGAAGCGCAGTTGTTCGGCCACGTCCGCCGTGTTTACGTGAAGTTCAATCATTTGCCTATTAGGTAGACCGCGACTTCGGCCATCAGGTTCGGAACGCGGGAGATCCGTGAAGAGCCCGAAAGAAAATAGCGCCGCTCAATGCGTAAACGTTCCTTTTCTACAAGACGCTCAAAATCGTAAACGGTCAGAAAATGGATGTTCGGCGATTCGTACCACTCATACGGAAACAGTTTGGTGCGCGGAGCCTGGCCGGAAAACAACATGGAGAAACGGACGCTCCAATGACCGAAGTTCGGGAAAGCGATAATCGCTTTGCGCCCCACGCGCAGCATCTCGCGCAGCACGCGGAGAGGTGACCGCGTTTCTTGCAGCGTTTGGCTTAGAATCACATAATCGAATGCGTTATCAGGGTAGTCCGCTAATCCTTCGTCAATATCGCCTTGATACGCGGACACACCTCGCGCTATCGCGCGCTGCAACTTCGCGGGTTCGATTTCTACTCCGCGCGCCTGCACATTCTTGTGCTCCGCTAACCAGGCAAGCAATTCGGCTTCCCCGCACCCTAAATCCAGCACGCGCGACCCCGGCTCGATAATCTCAGTAATTACGGAAAAGTCGGGTCGACCCGCCAGACTAGCCGTGACCGCTGGTGCAGCTTCAGAAACCAACGGCAACGGCGGGCATCTCCTTATCCGCTCGCGCGGCTGTGCTCGAAAGAAAACCGCGAATCACATCGGTCTGCTCCGCGACATCCACTAGAAATGCGTCATGGCCGTAATTCGACTGCAGGTCGCAATACGCCACATCCAGGTTGCGGCGGCGAAGCACGCGTACGATTTCCTGTGACTGGTAAGTCGGATAAAGCCAGTCCGAAGTAAAGCTGATTACCAGAAAGCGGACCGATGCGGAGTCGGGAGCGAACGCGGGTGTGGTCAGCAGATCGAAGTAATCTTCAGCCTTCGTAATGTAAAGGTACGAGTTCGCGTCGAAGCGGCCCACGAACTGGCTCCCGCGGTATCGAAGATAGCTTTCCACTTCGAAATCCACGGAGAAGTCATACCCGAATTTCTCCTTTTCACGAAGGCGGCGCCCGAACTTCTCGCGCATGGATTCGTCGCTCATATACGTGATGTGTCCCACCATCCGAGCGATCGCCAAGCCACGTGCGGGTGGCTTGCCGTCGTAATAGTTACCCGCATTCCAATCGGGATCGGCCATGATGGATTGGCGCGCCACTTCATTGAACGCGATCTGCTGAGCGCTGTGCCTCGCTGTCGTTGCGATCGGAATCACCGCACGCGTCATCTCCGGATAAGACGCAGCCCATTGCAGGGCCTGCATCCCACCCATGGAGCCACCGGCCACGGCCAGGAGCTTGGGAATCCCCAGATGGTCGACCAGCATTTTCTGTAGCCGGACCATGTCGCCGATAGTGATCACCGGAAACGTCAGGGCCTCCGGCTGGCCGGCCTGCGGGTTATCCGACTGCGGACCGGTAGTGCCTTGACACCCGCCGAGCACGTTTGAGCAGATCACGAAATAGCGGTCTGTATCGAACGCCTTACCAAGCCCGATGGTGCTGTCCCACCAACCCGGCTTGCCGGACTCGGCGGCAATGCCCGCTGCGTGAGCGTCACCGGAGAACGCGTGGAGGATCAGGATGGCATTTGAGCGGTCGGCATTGAGCGTGCCGTAGGTTTCGTACGCTATGTCGACAGGGGTAAGAGACGCTCCGCTTTCGAGCGAGATGTTCGGGAAGCGGGCGGATTGCGTGTGAACAATCATCGCCACCCAACATGGTAACGTACGGGCTTGCTGAGCTTATTTTTCGGGTTGTGGTTGCTGGTCGCGAAACCGTGGGCGATCGCCGCGCCGGGGCACGTCTATGAATTCCCTCGCGACCACTTCGAACACCCGGAATTTCGAACCGAGTGGTGGTATTGGACCGGAAATCTCGTGGGCGTGAAGGGCGAGCGATACGGGTTTGAGCTGGTCTTCTTTCGTCAGGGACAAGATCGGGAGGAGGGCGGCAATGAATCCGCATGGCGCGTCCGGGATTGGTACTTAGCCCACGCGGCGGTGACTTGGATCGATCAAGGAAAGTTTTCGTACGACGAGCGGCTGAATCGCGCGGGTCCCGGCATAGCGGGAGCGCGCTTTGCGGACCGGCGCATCTGGAACGGCAATTGGGAAAGCCGATGGGACGGGGACCGGCAAAGGCTGACTGCGACGGCGGAAGACTTTCGCTTTGCGCTGGATTTGGTCCCAGTGAAGCCGGA
>CAXSIG010000744.1:0-2923 GCA_964237255.1 uncultured Bryobacteraceae bacterium | reverse complement strand
TTTGCGGTCAATCCGGATTTGCGCGTAGCTCAACTTGCGGCAAAAGAGGCGGACTTAGGTTTGACGGTGGCGCGCTACGCCTATCTCCCGAGTTTTTCGGCCGACTTTTTCTACGGCATCAATGCTAACCAGTTTGCCGCGCGGACGGATTACCCGACTCTGGCGGCAGGAGGTTCCGTGAACCAGCCTTCTTACCTGGTGCCGCGCCGTCAGAACCTTGGATATTCGGCGCAGATTACGCTGAATATCCCTATTTGGAATTGGGGCTCGACACAGAGCAAGGTCCGCCAAGCTGGATTGCGGGCGCGCCAGGCCGACCTGGATCTACAGCTCGCCAAGCGGCAATCGGAAGCGAATCTTGCGTTGGCTTACCGAGAAGCCGAAGGATCACAGGCACAACTGGAGTCGCTCCGCGCATCCGCGCTGTTGGCCGCCGAAAGTCTGCGCTTAACTCTGCTTCGCTACCAGGCGGGCGAGGCAACCGCGTTCGAAGTGGTGGACGCACAATCGACGCTCTCTTCCGCGCGCAATGCAACCAACGACGGTCTGTTTCGTTTTCGGCTTGCAGTGGCATCGGTACAGATGCTAACAGGAACCTTGAAGCCATGAAGATGCGTAAGCTGGCCCTCCTGACAGCGTTGCTGATGGTGACGGGATGTTCAAAAAAACCGGAAGCGCCGGAGAAGGCGGAAGCGGAAGTGGCCGCGCCGGTAGAGGTTGCGACCGTCACACGAGAAACGATCCATCGCGTAATCACGGTGCCAGCCACTCTCTTCCCCGTGAACCAGGCAAATGTGATGTCTAAAATCAGTGCGCCCGTAAAGCGCTTCTATGTAAATCGTGGCGACCATGTGCGAGCGGGACAACTGTTGGCATCTCTCGAAAGCAGTGATCTAAGCGCTTCCGTCCAGGAGAATAAGAGTCTCTACGAGCAAGCGCAAGCCACCTTTCAGACCACCCGCGGCGCAACCATTCCGGAGGATCAGGGCAAAGCGCAGGCTGATGCCAACAGCGCACAGCAGGTCTACGACGCGGCAACGCGCGTGTATGAAAGCCGAAGTGCTCTAGTGCGCGAAGGCGCGCTTGCTCAGAAGATGGTGGACGATGCGCGCATCGCCATGGTTCAGGCCCAATCGGCTTTGGAGACCGCGCAGCGGCATCTGTCTTCCCTGGAGACCGTCGCGCGGCCAGAGCAATTGAAAGGCGGACGCGCTCAGGTGGATGCCGCAAAGGCGCGTTACGAAGGTTCGCAAGCCCAGCTTAGTTATGCGAACGTCCGCAGTCCCCTCACCGGCGTGGTCTCAGACCGCCCATTGTTCGCCGGAGAAGTTGCGAATCCCGGAACGGCGCTTGCGTCAATTGTCGACATCTCACAAGTGGTCGCCCGCGCCAACATACCCGTGCAGGAACTCTCAGCAATCCGTACCGGAGATGTCGCCACCATCTCCGGGGCCAGTGGCGATCTCACCGGAAAAGTAACCGTGGTCAGTCCCGCCGTGGATCCAAGCACCACGACAGTCGAGGTTTGGATACAAGCCGCAAACCCGGGAGAACAATTTAAACCGGGCGTCACCGTTCAGGTGGCCATTCAGGCATCGCGCGTGAAAGACGCTTTGGTGGCGCCGTTGTCCGCGATCCTTTCGCTCGAAGAAGGCGGCGAGAAAGTGATGGTTGTCGGGCCGGATTCCGTTGCTCATGAACGCAAGATCAAGGTCGGCGTTAGCAACGGCGAGAAAGTACAACTTCTCGAAGGCGTAAACCTGGGAGACCGAGTAATTACATCGGGCGGTCTGGGTCTTGAAGACAAGGCCAAGGTGAAAGTGTCCGCCAATAAGAAGGATGACGACGCGAAATGAACGGCGCCGATGAGCGAAGCGAGCACTGGACCGCTCGCTTTCTCAAGCCAATCGTTTTCATCACTCTCGGCCTGGTCGCCATCGGACTCTATCTGGCGTTTACGATACCGGTTTCGGTCTTTCCTTCAACGGACTTTCCTCGCATCGTGGTCGGAGTCGATAACGGTGTCATGCCGATAGACCAGATGCAGGTGACTATCACACGCCCTATCGAAGAGGCCGTAAACAGCGTACCGGGACTGGATCATATCCGGTCCGTAACCGGCCGCGGCTCCGCTCAGATCGATCTCTTTTTCGTTTGGAACCTGAACATGTTTCAGACGCTGCAATCGGTTAACGCGGCGCTCGCCACCATACAACCAACGCTTCCCAGCACAGCCCGTCTTACAGCCAGCCGGTCCACCTTCGCTGCCTTTCCGATCATGGGTTACAGCCTTACATCGCGGACTGTTCCCATGACAAAGCTTTGGGAACTGGCGACGTACTCTCTTAAGCCCCAGTTGAACCGGCTACGCGGCGTAGCAACCGTAGTGGTGCAAGGCGGCGAAGAACCCGAGTTTCAAATTGTCGCCGATCCAGCCAAGTTAGCTCAAACGCAAATCACGGTGCCAAACATCCTGGACGCAGTATCGAAGAGCAATCTGATCGATTCCCCGGGTCTCTTCGAGCAGAACCATCAGCTTGTTCTGGGGCTAGTTTCGGGCCAGCCGAAAACTCCGAAAGATCTGGGCGGCATCGTCGTCAAACTTACGCCGGCAGGGATCCCAGTCACTCTGGGGAGCGTCGCCGATATCGGCCCCTCCGTTCGTCCGGTCTACACCATCGTGACCGCCGATGGCGCGCCCGCCGTTCTTTTGAACATCAATCGGCAGCCAGATAGCAACACAGTCGCAGTTGCGAATGCCGTGCACGACAGCATTGCCGAAATTGAAAAGACGTTGCCCGCGGGTGTCGTTGTGAAACCGTTCTACGATCAATCCGATTTAGTGAACGATTCCATTCGCAGCGTACGCGATGCAATTCTAATCGGCTTGGTCCTGGCATCTGTGATTCTGGTGCTGTTCCTG
>CAXSIG010000743.1:0-2926 GCA_964237255.1 uncultured Bryobacteraceae bacterium | reverse complement strand
AAGAATAAAGTTCCCTTTGTGCTTGGGGGCGTGAACAAGCCTTCATAGCGAAGTTTCTTGAACTCGTCGGTACACGCTCCCGCGCGGGGGATGAAGCGTTGTTGAGTAAACACTCCCGACTCGGGAAATGGCTGCGTAGGTGACGACGCCTCGCCAGGTACGTCCGATTTCGGAACGGCCCGTTCGCTTACAGGCAGCAGCGGCTTTCCCGTCATGCGGTCCAGCGCGAAGTAATGGCCGATCTTGGTGAGCACTCCCACAGCAGGCCGTCCGTTGACTTCGATTAGCGCGGGACGCGAGGCGACATCGTAGTCCCAAAGGTCGTGATGGACTACTTGGAAAGACCAGAGAAATTTGCCTGTGGACGCTTTAAGCGCGACCACTGAGTTGGCATATTTATTGTCACCGGGGCGCATACCGCCATAGAAATCCGGGGACGCGCTGCCGGTGGGGATCACAACCATGTCATTGTTAGCATCGAGCGACATGGGCGCCCAAGCATTCGCCGCGCCTGTTTTTCCAGGGGGCGTCGGGTCCCACGTCCACTTCAGCTTCCCGCTCTTTGTGTCATAGGCGCGAACGGTCCCGCGGTCCATTTCGGCGCGCGAGTTGTCGCCAATCGCCGACCCGACAATCACCGTATCGTTCGCCACAACCGGCGGTGAGGTGATCTGAAAGTTGCCGTCCTTCGAAGCCGAGTCAAGCTTCGCCTCCCACAGCTCCTTTCCGGACTTTGCGTCGAGCGCGATCAGCCGTGCGTCCAGAGTTCCGAAGAACACTTTGCCTTGAGTGACGGTGACCCCGCGCGCGGAGGCTTCCGAATAATCGCGCCCCGCAGCAATCTTGGAATCGAATCTCCAACGCTCGGCACCGCTTGCGGGATCGAGCGCGATTATTTGATTGAACGGCGTGATGATATAAAGAAACTCGTCGCCGAGCACGGGAGTCGCTTCGAAAGCCGCGATGTGGCCGGTTCGTGCGTCAGGAGCTTTGGCGTTCGTGTGATACGTCCATGCAACGGACAACCGGTTGACGGATTCGGGTCCTAAATCCGCGAAGGCGAACGCAAATAGCAGAGGAACGATCATTGATTGGTTTCGGACGCGGACCGCTGCGCAAGTTCGCCGATTAGCGGGAGTACATAGCGCTCTTCACGGCTTGCCTTCACCATCATGAAAATCCATACGCCGAACATGACCGCTTCCAGCAGACGATCCGCTCGATATCCGGGTACATCCAGGTCCTGGAAGATGGGTCGGACGGCCCAGTGAATAAATAGCCATACCGCGAAAAGGTAGAGACCCTGGAACGCATGAAAGCGCACGTACGCATCCGTGCGGAACTTGCGGGAGGCAAGAACAATCACCGCCAGTATCCAACCGACAACGGGGACATAGCAAAGGATGGAAGCGGTTCGCGCGCTTAAATTTTCGAACGGCTCATGAACATTGGGAGCGGCGGCGGGGCCGGATGCGGCAATCGGCTGCGGTGCGCCGCAGTTGGCGCAAAATCGGTCGTTTGCGTGGGCGACCGAACCGCAATGGTTGCAGAAAGGCATCTAAAATTTCTTACGTCGCACTGGCTGACTTTGTTCCCGGAACGCCTTTGGAATACTATGATACGTCGGCCTCGCGCCACTCTAGCTATGAACTTTCTTAACGATCTCAAGTTTGCTCTCCGTTCGCTTGCTCGTTCGAAAGGCCTGACGATTACTGTTGTTCTGACCTTGGCGCTCGGCATTGGCGCGAATGCGGCTATTTTCACGCTGGTGCGGGGGATCTTGTTACGTCCGTTAGTAAACCGCGATGAAAACCGGCTCATTTATATACGGCAAAGCGCGGGCGGAATCGGCGCGGAGAATGCGGCGTTCTCTGTGCCCGAAGTCCGCGATCTCAGCAAGAGCATTAAGGGACTAACCGGCTTTGGGCAATTCTCCACTATCGGCTTTACTTTGATTGGGCTTGGCGAGCCGCGCGAGGTGCGAGCCGGGGTTGTTAACGGTTCGTACTTCGATGTGATTGGATTGCGTCCCGTGCTTGGCCGACTACTGGATGCCAACGACGACGGACCCACTGCAGCGGGGGCGGCTGTCCTAACTTACCGATTTTGGCGCAATGTTCAGAATGGCGATCCCTCCGTGATCGGGAAGTCGATCCGGCTTGGGGACCGGCCCGCTACCGTGGTCGGTGTGCTTGAGCCGTCAGTCCCTTATCCTTCGGAGACGGAGCTGATGGCGAATATCGTAACCAGTCCGCATCATCTCTCCGCCACGATGGTGGAAGGCCGCGTTCACCGAATGACCGAGTTGTTCGCGCGCCTGGCGCCTGGCACCGATATTGAAGCCGCGCGCGCCGATCTCCAAACGGCTTACGGCAATATGGTGCGCGACCATCCTGAATCGTACTCCAGCAAAGCGCAGTTTCGGATACGCGCCGTGCGCTTGCGAGATGAAATTACTTCGAAAGCCCGAACGGTGCTGATTGTCCTGATGGCGGCATCGCTCTTGGTGTTCATCATCGCGTGTTCCAATGTGGCGAACCTGATACTGGCCCGTACGGTACGGCGCGAGGGCGAGTTGGCGGTTCGCGCTGCACTGGGGGCGAGCGCCTCAAACCTTCGCCGGACGTTATTGGCGGAGAGTCTGTTGCTTTGTGTGACCGGCGCCGCGGTTGGCATCCTTGCGGCCCGACCCCTGGTGGCGGTTCTGGCCCGGTATGCGTCGCGCTTCTCCGTTCGCGCATTGGATTTGACGGTGGATTCCACCATGCTTTGGGTTGGCGCAGGCTTAGCTGTACTAGCTGCGGTGTTGCTGGCCTACGTCCCTCGCTTGCCGGATACCAACCTCAATTCCGGCACAACACGTTTCACGGGCGGATCCACACGCCGCCTGCGCGCATTCGCGGTAACGCAGATTGCCGGCTCGTTC
>CAXSIG010000742.1:0-2932 GCA_964237255.1 uncultured Bryobacteraceae bacterium | reverse complement strand
AGGTAGCGTCGGCCGGCTGGTTCTCCAACTCTTCCGGCGCGGCGCGAATGGCGAATCCATTACTGCGCGCGGCGGGAGGAAACGGGCGTAGCGGGCCGCGCCAAATTACATTTCCCGCTTCGGAATGGTCCAACGGAGTTTGGAAAAAACCAGTTGGTTTAAGAAGCGCCGCGAAACCGCCGGACAACGGCGCCTGCGCAGGCGCGACTACCGGCTGAGGAAGGTTCCCAAAGCGAAGTACTCCGCCGTTCGGGTGATAACCGATCATTTGGCAGACCTCTTCGAAATCGGCCCCCTTGCTTGGGGTGAAGGTCCATGAGTGCAGCGCGACCAGCGTATTGAAGCCGCTATCGTCCAGCCGGGCGTATACGTCGGAGCGCCGCTCCAGGGAGACCAGCACGGCCATGTGGGGTGCGGGCGGAGTATTCGGATCGTTATCGCCCGCGTCCGGCAGCCGGCCGGAAAGTACGATCGACGTGAAGGTCGTCACGCCATCCTGATTCACTTCTTTCGCGTTGCAGAGTAACGCCAGATCCGATGCGGACGGCAGAATTTTCTTTAGCGTCGTGTTAGGAATTTCAATCACGTCGACCATGGTGGTTTCCGCAATACCGGCGGTTCCGATCAAGACCGTGTGAGTTTTGGCATCCGTCGCGGCAATATCCTTGACCGCTACACGCTTGGTCGCGAGCTCAGGTGTGATGGTGGTTTGAAACTGAGGAAACTTCGCTAAGACAACCGTGCCGGAAGCCAGTTCCTGCACGCTCGCGGCCTTCTCAAGCTGTGGCGTAATGGCGGTGTTTCGCTGCACGAATTTTGCCGTGGCAAGTTCGGTGTTGAGAACCGCAGTCGGAAGATCCGGGCCGACCCGGATACTGCCGGGTCTTGCAAGGTCGGCACGGGTCAACACCAGAAGAGCCAGCCACGGAACCGTTGGCTGGTTCGGAGCGGGAGGCAGCGGTCCGGGGCCGATGCGCTCCCACGGAAGAGTCCGGCGCGTCAAGGCGATATGCGGCAGGAAGTTGTCGGGGGAATCGTTGCTCCCGGGAGCGGGATATACGCCGGACAGATCGTCTTCCGTGAGCGACGTTTGCGGGCCTTGAACCGCCACCGTTAATTTCGGACCCGCGGCGCTTAGATAATCGACGCTGCCCTCCTTCAAGGTCTGCGTGACCGTAATCTCAACGGTGTCTCCCGAGTGGGCGATCGGGTCCAAGCTGCTATAGATTTTGTATAGTTCGTTAGCCATTGACGAGTTCCAGCGTGACGGTTGTCGGTGTTTGGGATTCAGGTTGTACGAAATGATCGTTGACGAAGTTTGAACGGCCTGTTGCGCGGACGGCGGTCAACACGTCGCCACTTAGTTGGTTACACATCACAACCGCTACCAGTTGCCAATCCGGGCCTATTTCGACATCCAGATTCCATGCGTCCTGGCCCGCGATGTCCATAACGAAGTAAGCGTGGTCCGGGGTCGCGACCGTTCGAAGATTCCCAAGAGTCGCGTTCAACGAGCGCCAGCGAATCTGCGACGGCGCAGGCGCCGGACGCGAGACTGCCGGAGAGGCGGCAAGAAGCACAGACGAGACCCTCTGTGGTGCGGGAAAGAGAAAGGACACATTCTTCGCGAACGGCAGAACGTCTGAGCCGTTCAGCGTATCGCCATGGTCGATATTCTTCAGAAGCCCGGTTTGCAGGTTTACGACACATCCGTGACCGGCGAATTCCGTTCGGCTAATCGCAAACAGCGAAGTCCCCGGTTCAACGCCTACACTTCCCAGGGAAGCGGGAGCACCCGTGAGCGCGCCCTCACCAATCAGCGCAACGCGGCGAGAACGCGGCGGAAGCGCCACCCGTTGATTGCCTTGAATGAACTGATCGGCGACCGGCTCTCCAAAAGCTGTCAGAAAGATCGCCCGCACTGTTTGAGAGCCGGTGAAGCTTAGCGCCCCTTGAGGCGCATGGAAGTTGCCCGTGATGTTCAAATGCGCGGTATGGCCAGGCAAAACGGAAACAGTGGCATCGGGAGCCTTAGGGACGCCGGCCGCGCTGATTCTTGTGGCAGCCGGAGAGAGCTTCGTAAAAGAGGTTGCCGACAATTTCACTGTTCCGACAGTCCGAACCGGTGTTCTGACAGCAGGTGCGGCAGCATGAGGGGCAAGGATCCGAAGGGACACAGCCGCCAGTTCCGCGCGCCGTGCCGGTGACGCGGGCGGGGCCATCACGGGGATGGCTGCCAAAGGCGCCGCTACGGTAGTAGTGAAAAGTGCGCTTCGCCCCACTCGATTGAACGTTGAACTTGTCAGCCCAATCTCCCAGGGAACTATGACTGGAGCCTTCATCTGTTCCAAGGCCGACAAGCGCCTGTCCTTTGCCTTCTTCGGACGAAGCTGAGCTACTTTTTGCGAGGCCAACGCGCCAGCTGCCGCAAATCGAAGTTTCGACTTGTTGCCAACAGTCACCGGCTGCATAGCGGGCGGCCATCCCAGAGGCAGCGGATAATTTTCCTTGAGATCCGAAAGTTGCTCCTCCGGCCCCATCATCGTCTTCTGGATAGCCGGCTGCGGTTGAGCAACCAGTTTGAAGGACAAGCCGTCCGTCAACGGAATGGAAGGCTTCGTCGTATCGATTTTTGCGACTGCCTGTCGGGCGGAATCATGATCCGCTTGCGCTACGGGAAGCGGGTCGTGATTGAAATTCGCGTACGGAAACAAGTCGGCTGAGCGAGCGATGTCCGTGCTTGGAATCGTGATGTTGTGCTTCTCCGTCGCGTTGTAAAGCTGGACGTTGAAGAGAGAAACAAGATCGGCCAGACCGCACAAGGGCAGGTTGACCGTGCCACCTAATGCGGCGACAGGATTCGCATTCAGATCGCCGTCGGATTCCCGGAAGGGCAGGTGCGTACGCACCACGAATGAAAACTCCGGAGCTA
>CAXSIG010000741.1:362-2939 GCA_964237255.1 uncultured Bryobacteraceae bacterium | reverse complement strand
ACTTCCACCATTCAGGTCCAAGGTGTCGAAGGCTTGCATGGCGTCCCGGAATCTCACCCGCACGTGATTATTGCGGATCGCATTGAAGCTGGCACGTTTATGGTAGCCGCAGCCATCACGGGTGGCGACGTTTCGGTCACCGGCTGTATACCGGAGCACGTCAGCGCGCTTACCGATAAGATGCGTCAGGCAGGCGTAACAGTCGACGAAGTGGATGCCTCTACGCTCCGGGTGCGAAGCGATGGAAAGCTGAAAGCCGTCGACATGACGACGGAAGAGTTCCCCGGCTTTGCGACCGATCTGCAAGCGCAATACATGGCGCTGATGACCCAGGCGCAGGGAATTTCCATCATCATGGAGACCATCTTCGAAAACCGGTTCATGCATGCCCAGGAGCTGTTGCGAATGGGTGCCAGTATCCGGACAGAAGGCCGCCAGGCGATCGTAGCAGGTAAAACGCAATTGACTGGAGCAGGTGTCATTGCGTCTGACCTGCGAGCCAGCGCCTCTTTGGTCTTAGCGGCCTTGGTAGCGCGAGGCGAAACAGTAATCGACCGCGTGTATCACATTGACCGTGGTTACGAACGAATTGAGGATAAGCTCTCAAAAGCGGGCGCTCAAATTCGAAGGGAGGAGTAGCGCCCGCTTACTCGTTATTCCGTGGTCGATTGACTGGGGACTTGATAGAAAGTAACTTCTACTCTTCGGTTCTTAGCATTAGCAGCCTTCGACTTACCCATTTCGGCAGGTTTTTCTTTGCCCAATCCGATCTCATGAATCCGATAGATCGGAATGTCATACTTCGCGACCAAAAACTGAACCACGCGGTCGGCGCGTCTCTTACTTAGGGCGTCGTTGTAGTTGTTGCTTCCCACCTGATCGGTAAAGCCTTCCACCGCGATAAAGAACCGCTTCGCGGCCTTCTTATCGGCCACCAGCTTGTCCAATTCCTGCTTTGCCTGTGGTGTCAGCGTGTCCTTGTTAAACCCGAAAGGGAGAACCGCGGTGCCGGCGGGTTTATAGTCATCCAAGTTCTCTACTCTTTGTCGAAGTTCGCTCAGATCGCGGGCGTTCTCGTCACCCTTTTTCAGCGCATCGCCGGCTCGCGCATCGGCCGCCATGGCGCGCTCCTTGTTTGCATTAATCTCAGTCTGATTACGTTCCAGGTCGGCGCCCTGTTTCTGGATCGTCGTGCCTTGCTGCTGAATAGTCCCGCCTTGCTGTGAGATATCCTGCCCTTGCTTATCGCTTTGCGCGGCAACCTGCCCAACGCGATCCTTAATCGGATCCGTCTGCTTGGACACGTACTTCTTAGTTGCACAACCGCCGGCAAGCAAAGCGCCTGTCAGCGTAACTGCAGTCAACAGTTGATTTTTCATGTAACTGCCTCCGCTGTATGCGAAGCAACTAACTGACCGCAATTCGGCAATCTACTGGGAAGCCATTAGTGGGAATACTGAACTTGCACTAGCGAACTACCGACAAAGCGGACGTTTTCGTCCACTAACCTAATTAGCGGCCTGTGCCGCTCGCATAGAGGAAATCATGTCCTGCATCCGTCTTGTAAGATGCGGCGTGATACCGAGCATCCGTTCAATCACCATCAACTGCCCACGATGATGCATCTCGTGCTCCTTGGGAGCGGTCAACATTTCGAACCGGGATTTCGACCGCGGCTCCATACCTTCCGGGTACGTCACCCGTTCAGCCAGAAAATCCTCGGAGGCGGCTTCCAGAACCTTGGCGTACTTCTCGCCTTCGGTACGCAATAAATCGGTGATTTGCGCCTTGGTGCGCGGCGTTTCTACCTCCGCATGCAGCTTACCCATCGCTTCGAAAAAGTCGAAATCAACAAGCGTGCTGCGATGCTCCACGATATGGATTTGTTCCTGCACGCGAGGCATCACCGCTATATGAACCAGCGTTTCCGCGACGGAACGGCATCCCTCGGCGGGACGAAATCCGTACTTCTCCTCCGGGATCTCCTCGGCGATTGCGAGGGTATTCGCTCTTACTGTGCGGAATGAGCGCACAAGCTCGTTTGCGCCGTAATAGGTCATAGCTAAAACTCTTCCGAAAATGCGACGTCGCCGGTGACGCCCACCTGATATGCCGAAACACGACGTTCGAAGAAGTTAGTTAGTTCCTGAATGTCCTGCAGTTCCATAAAGTCGAATGGATTGCGCGACCCGAATACGGGCCGGATATGTAACGCCTCCAGCCTTCGGTCCGCCACGTACTGCAGATACTCCCGCATGCTGTTGATCGATAATCCGGTGACACCCATGCTGAGCGTATCCTCGGCAAAGGTCAGTTCGCAGTCCACCGCTTCCCGAATCATCTCAATGACGCGCTTTTCGAAGCTCTCGTCGAATAAATCGGGACGTTCCAGGCGCGTGGTATCGATCACTTCCAAAGCGAACTCGATGTGCGCGCTTTCGTCGCGGAAAACCCAACTGGTGCCCGTCGCCAAGCCCTGCAGCAACCCGCGTGCACGCAGGTAGTACACGTAAGCGAAGGCGGCGAAAAAGAACAGGCCCTCGATACACGCCGCGAAGCAAACTAAATTCAAGAGGA
>CAXSIG010000741.1:0-352 GCA_964237255.1 uncultured Bryobacteraceae bacterium | reverse complement strand
ACACCAGGTTGAGCAGGAATTGCCGCATCTGCTCATCCGTGCGGATCTCGTTCAAGTCCTGAATCGAATCGATCCACTTGAAACAAAACTGCGCCTTCTTCTGGATCGATGGAATCGTCTCCACTGCGGCGAATGCTTCCGCACGCTCCTGCGGATCGGTGACGTAAGTATCGAGCAGCGTCAGGTAAAACTGCACATGCAGCGCTTCTTCGTAAAGCTGCCGTGACAGGTACATGCGCGCTTCCGGCGAATTCACATGCTTGTACAGATTCAGAACAAGGTTGTTTCCAACGATGCTGTCCCCTGTAGCGAAGAACGCAACTAGACGCTTCACCAGATGTTGCTCGGCCGG
>CAXSIG010000740.1:1725-2943 GCA_964237255.1 uncultured Bryobacteraceae bacterium | reverse complement strand
GGCCCGAATTTGAAGCGCTTGGCTTTCAAGTGCGTTGGATTCCGATGGACGCAGTGCATCGCGCGGGTCATCTGGTAGCGGAGCGCAAGGGCTCGCATGGAAAACACGTGCTGCTCATCGGCCACATGGACACGGTGTTCGAACTGAGCAGCCCATTCCAGAAGTGGTCGATGAAGACAGCGACAGTCGCGAGCGGACCTGGAACCAGCGACATGAAAGGCGGCCTGATGATCATGCTGTACGCCTTGAAGGCAATGCGGGCGGCGGGCACGCTTGAGGGCACCAACATCACGGTCTTCCTGACAGGCGACGAAGAAAATGCGGGCGAGCCTCTCAGCATTTCGCGCGCGGACCTGATCGCGGCGGGCAAAGCGAATCAAGCAGCGATCGAGTTTGAGGGCGGCTCACGCACCGATGGCCGGGACTTCGCGACTATCGCACGACGCAGCGCTTCGCTCTGGCAGTTGAAGACCACCGGTGTGGAAGGACATTCAGCGGGAATATTCACGGAACGGGCGGGAAGCGGCGCGATCTATGAGATCAGCCGCATCTTGGCTGCGTTTGAATCGGAACTGAAAGAGCCTGATCTTACTTACAACACAGGCGTGATTGTGGGCGGTTCCAACGTTTTGTTTGATCCCGCGAAAAACACCGGCACGGCGTCAGGTAAGCCGAATATCATTGCACCCATCGCCTATGCTTCGGGCGATATCCGCACCGTTACTGACGATCAACTCAATCACGTACGGGAGAAGATGAAGCAGATTGTCGCCAAACATTTGCCGCACACGGGCGCGGAAATCACCTTCGAAGACAAGTACCCATCCATGGCTGCCACTGAAGGGAATCAAGCGCTTCTGAAAGTCCTCAATGGCGTTAACCAGGACATGAACATGGAAGCCATGGAAGCGCTCCCGCCCTCGCGTCGCGGCGCAGGTGACGTTTCATTCGTGGCGCCGTTTGTTGATAGCATTTCCGGATTCGGGTCTCTGGGGGGAGGCGCGCATGCTCCTGGAGAGACGGTCGATCTTAGCCGTCAACCGATACAAACGAAACGCGCGGCATTATTCATTTACAGGCTCACCCGTTGACTACTATGCGAAACCAAACCTCCCGAACCTTCGGCGCTATTTGCCTATTTACTCTGTCGGCAGTTGTGCTGCTTGCCGATGATGTGAACACTTTCTCAAGCGTGGCGTTTGATCCCGCGACGCGCGA
>CAXSIG010000740.1:0-1715 GCA_964237255.1 uncultured Bryobacteraceae bacterium | reverse complement strand
GACGGCGCCGTGACGGTCCGCGACGCGGGCAGCGTGGAGCGCGAGTTCTCGCGGCTGAACGAAGAGGCGGTGCAACCGCCGCTGCAGCAGGCGGTCGAGGCGACGAGGCCGGTCGAGCAGTGGCTGAGCAGCGTCAAGTCCGAACTCGCGGCGCCGCTGTCCCGCATGTCGCGCGAACTGGGCGGCATCCAGTACGATCTCGAGCATGCCGGACTGGCACGGGCGGCGGCGTCGATCATCATCGCCGCCGAAGGGGCTGCGCTGCACCGGCCGAGGCTGGAGCAGGATATGATGGCGTTTGATCCCGCGACGCGCGAGTGGGGCGTCACTGTAGCGTCGCGCTATTTCTCCGTTGGTTCCGTCGTGCCGTGGGCGGAAGCAGAGGTAGGGGCGGTTGCCACCCAGGCGAATGTCAACGTCGGATACGGCCCACGCGGTCTGGAGCTACTGCGGCAAGGCCTGAGCGCGAAAGCGGTGCTCGATAAATTGCTGGCAGACGATACGTTTCCCGGTAAGGATGGACGCCAGCTCGCCATCATCGATAAAAACGGCAATGTGGCCGCCTTCACGGGATCGGCCGCACCGAATTGGGCGGGCGATCGCCAAGGCAAGACTTGGTCGGCGCAAGGCAACATTCTGGTAGGAGCGCAGGTTCCCGAAGCAATGGGCAAAGCTTTTGAGGCAACAAAAGGTGATCTCGCCGAACGTCTGTTCGCCGCGTTGAAGGCAGGTGACGATGCGGGCGGCGATTCCCGAGGCAAGCAATCCGCGTCGATGCTGGTAGTAAAAAAGGGCGGCGGGCGAAACATCAATAACGATCGCGAAATCTACATCAATGTGGACGACAGCCCCGCGCCGATTCCCGAACTTCGGCGGCTTTTAGACCTCAACCTCGCCACGCTTTATCAAGGCCAACTCGGCCAATTGATGTCCAGCAACAACATGAAGGGCGCTCATGATGTGGCAGAGAAAATGATCAACTACAGCCCAAACAAAGCGGGCGCGTACCTCAACTTGGGGATGCTTAGCTACCTAACCGGCGACAAGGAGCAGGCGCTGACCGAGATGCTTAAGGCGAAAGAATTGAATCCGGAGATCGGAAAGCAGCTAGAGAATCTAAGACGAAGGCCACAGTTTGAGCCTGTTTTGAAAGACACCGAATTTATGCACAAGGTTTTCCCATGAGGAAGGCGATCGCGCTGGCCCTGCTTGCTGCCGTCTATTCCAGCGGGCAGAATAAGCATTCGAAAAACAGCTTCAGCGTAGTGGAAGCGTCGATTCCTGAGATACAAGCCGCTCTTGCGCAGAAGCGTATCACCTCGCGCGAGTTGGTCACGCAGTATCTGGAACGAATCGCGATATATGACCGCACGTTGCACTCGCTGATTACGGTTAACCCGAATGCTCTGAAAGAAGCAGACGAACGGGACAGAGAACGCGCCTCAGGCCATAGCAGAGGTCCGCTCCATGGCATTCCCATCGCCCTCAAAGACAATATCCAAACCACCGATATGCCCACCACCGGTGGCGCGCTCGCGTTTGCTGGATATGTTCCACCGTATGAAGCAACGCTGACCAAGAACTTGCGCGACGCCGGTGCGATCATCATCGCGAAGACCACCCTGATCGAACTAGCGAATTGGGTGGCAGGCGCGCCAACACCGATGTCCGCATACAACGCCGTGGCGGGCTTCGGCTTCAATCCGTACGATCCA
>CAXSIG010000739.1:0-2945 GCA_964237255.1 uncultured Bryobacteraceae bacterium | reverse complement strand
ACGAAGTGCCGACTGCTCCGAGTCGATAGTGGCGGCGGCGTTCAGATCAACCAAGCGCGGCTCAGACAAAACACGACCCTTGTCACATGGTCGTAAAAAGCGCATTTCGGACATTTGCCTTCCTTAAACCTCCTAAACGGCGAAGCGTTTACCGTCGAGACCGCAAATCCCGCTATCGGAATCTGAGTCAAGCGCCCGTTCCCGATCAGTGCGGCTAATCGGGGCCGTGCTAAGCAGCTAAGATATCCACTACTTTGTGGAAAACCATGTAGAATCAACTACTTATCCACGGGCACTTTGTAGGGGCCTTTACGGGCACTTTGTAGGGAAGGAGCACGGGCACTTTGTAGGACAAGCCTATAGATTCATACCTATAGAGCTCCGATAGTTGGGCAGGCGCGCCTGTGGGAAAGCCAAAACCGCTTTCCCACAGGACGCTGGCCCCGGCGACTACGAGACACATACTCGTCACCAAAACAACCCCAAAGTCAAAACCTTGCTAATGAAAGGCAAAGACAAACCCACTATTTACCCTTGGGCTTGCCACGTTGCTCGCGCACACGAGCCAACTCCTTTTTCCGTTCGTCCGGTGTTAGCTTGTTCCATCGCATCTGAGCCAATCCAGACGCAAGGGCGTTCTTGGGAGTCTTCTTCTCTGGTGATCCCCAACGGGCTTCAGCTGCCGCTTTCATTATTGAACTGCGTTTTTCCGGTGACACATTGGCCCAGCGTTTCTTCGCGCCTTTCCGTCCGCCAGCACTCTGCCGTTTGTTGACCGGCTTTTCCTTAGACAAATCAAGAGTTTAACGGACACGACCACCAACATGGGCCTTGAGGCTAGATGAAGTGCGGAGATCCGTCACAAGCCAGGTGCAATCAAGACTGTGATTAAAACCTCTAATGCTCTGCCCAGGAGCAAGTTTTTCGCAGGGTTCGGTGTCAAAACGTTCTGCGAATTACCAGCTACTAAACTAAGAGGCATTTTTAAACGCCATAGCCGTCATCGCCGCGCATAACTGCGCCATCAAACCCCCATGAAGCAAGGTACGTGCCGATGAGATCCATGTTCCGGAGAGCTCTCAAAATTGCTGCCGTCGCAGTGGTCGCTCTCATTCTGGCCGTTTTAGCGGCCCGTTTCCTGATTCTTACGAGACCGGGCAGCCCCGATGCACAGCTGGAACAGGCTGACAAAGCTGCATGGTTAAACGCGTGGATTCCGGCCGAACCGCTGTATAAAAGGGCGGAAGCCGCCTTCCTAAAAACGCATGAACTTTCAAAAGCTCTATATGCTCACGTCAGCCAAATGCCGGCGCACATGGAAACCGGAAATCTCCAGGAACAAATTTGGACCCTAACACAAGACCTTGCTCTGCCGGAAGCGCGAGATCCTCTAACACGGCTCCGGACTCTTGTTATCCGCGGAATGATCGAAGTGAATTACGACGCCGCGACTGCAAGAAGCACTTGGGCGTCGGTCGAAACGCTCGCGAAACAGCAACACCAATATCTCCTAGCATCCAGAGCGATGGGAGAGCAGGGAATTGCTGCATTTCTTCTGGGCGACATCGCAACAGCCAAAAGGCAGGTCATTGCCGCCTGGACGCTTGCCAAATACGCCGGCGATCAGGCCACCCAGATCCGTTACGCCAGTGTTTATGGAAGCGCACTCGTTCAATTCGAAAAGTACAAAGAAGCGCTCGGTCCGCTAAACGAAGCCATACAACTCTCCCAACGCACACCAGGGTCCGCTTACCCGAATATTGCCACCACGGCCAAGATCGAAGCCCTGAGCGGCCTTGACCGGAACACGGAAGCACTTGCGCTTGCTCAGGAAGCGCTCCGCTATCCTCAAGAACACCAGCTTGAAGGGCATCTGTACCAGATCCTTTCGACCCGAGGAGCCATTTACGAACGGATGGGCAAGCCACAAGAGGCGATTGCGGATTACATAGCAGCAAAGCGCTACGCTAGCCATCTTGGTTATTGGCGCGGGCTCTCAGAAGTTGGCGGCGTGCTGGCACAGCAATATGAACTACGCGGAGAGCTTCAAACAGCTCTCGCGACCATAGACGAGGCGATCCAGGCAAACAAACAAATTCCGGATGAGCTGTACTTCGTTCCTCGCAACCTCGCCATCAAGGCTGAAATTACCGCGCGCCTCGGCCATCTGAGGGCGTCAAACGAACTTTACGAAAAAAGCGCCGATCTCATCGACTCGCTGCTTAAGTCAGTCCCGACACCAACGATCGAGAGGAGCCTTCTGGCCCAACTCAGCCGCGTGTATTCGGGGTACTTCAGTTCGCTCTGCGATCAAGATCAGTATCCCGAAGCCTTCCGGGTAATCGAAAAAGCCCGCGGGCGAGTCGAAGCTCAAGCACTTCAACATCACGTGGCAAGACCACCCCACAAACCTACCCAGGCGGAGGATCGGCTGACGAAGCTGAACATCCAATTGCTGGATACGGATGAACCGAAAAGCCGAGAGCAACTGTCTCATGCCATTGCGGAGGTGGAACGACAGCTTGAACCCTCCTCGCTGATCGAGCAAACAGCATTGGACCCAGTTCAACTCTCTCAACTGCAGCAGCAGCTGCTTCCATCGGAGCTTCTGTTGGAATACGTGCTGAACGAACCCCATTCTTACGTACTGGCCGTCACCGGTGAATCCGTGAATCGGTATGCCCTAAAGGGACGAGCGGAGCTTGAAAAGCTGTCTAGTAATTACCGTTCCGCACTCCGGCACGAAAAAACAGATACGACTCTCGCCGGCAAAATCTTTGATGAGCTTCTGGGTTCAGTCCCGGAATACGCCAAAAACAAATTCGTCATTGTGATTCCGGATGGTGATCTTCATTTGCTACCTTTCTCGGCGCTTATGGATGCCGGACAAGGTTTCATTGCGAAGTGTGATAGTTGGACTAGCCAGACAATTTCCAGTTTCACGC
>CAXSIG010000738.1:0-2948 GCA_964237255.1 uncultured Bryobacteraceae bacterium | reverse complement strand
GCGAGCTTCTTGGCCGCCGCCTGTTTGCCTATCAGCCGGCCAAGTAATTCGCGGCGCCGTTCAATTTCCTGCGCGTTATCGCTCATCACCGGCTTTAGCAATACTAGTGCGCGGCAAACAGCTCGCGTGGCTTCGCCAGACCGGCTCCAATCAGAGCCTGGTCTTCAAGCACCATGCGCATGTGGCGCTCCTCAATGAGCGGATTGGCAATCACGGCACGCAGCACGCCGATAGGCGTCTTTCTGCCGTGGACCGTATTCTCCACCGTTGTCCGGGACACATAGGTTCGGCCGGCGGCGGATTGCGCTTTTTGCAATTTCTCAGTGAAGCCATTTAGAAAGCGATTGTCTTCGGCGGAGAAGGTCCGCGGGTCGCGGAAGCAAAACGGCTCCGGCAGATGCCGATACAACACCACGTTCATGGCAGGTTCAAACATCAACTCAAAATCGCGGCGCTCACGGATGAGCTTGGTCATATGCCGCGCTTTCCAAAGATTTTCGTCGATCAGAAATTCGTATCCCCTCTCCCCAATGATGGCGAGCGCGGCATCCAACAACAGCACGCCACCGCCGCGGGACCCTTCGAGAGAGCGCCGGCCCAGGTCGCCCGAGCCATCGTGCAGCATGTAATGACTGCTTCGCTCAATAAGCTTCGCAATGGTGGGGTTCCGCAGGAGAAGAATACTAGAGGCTACCGGCAGAAACATCTGCTTGTGGGCGTCGAACGCAACGGAATCAGCCTGCTCGATTCCTCGCAGGATGCTCCGGTGCTTGCGTGAGAACAGCAGAGGACCGCCCCAAGCGGCATCTACGTGAAAGAACGCGTTTGCGCGCCGTCGCGCAGTCCGCTAGACAATCTTTGAGCGCCTCGATGTCCATGCGATTTTCCGCATCAACGGGCACGCTGAGCATTTCGTTCGAGCCTAAGCCGAGTATCGAAGCGGCCTTCCCGATCGAATAATGCATCAGCCCAGCGCCGACGATGACGGCTCCCTCATAACCGTACCGATCAAGACTCGCGCAAAGACCGGCGCGCTCAACACCCGGAAAGTCAGCCGTAGGGGGGAAGCAGGAATTTCGGGCGATCCACAACGCAGTGAGATTTGCTATTGTCCCGCCGCCGCCCATTACGCCAAGAGTGCTTTCGGAATCGTGCGCGTGAGACTCATAGAAAGCGCCGGTTTTTCCGTAGATCAATCGATGAAGAACCGCGACCGTACGCCGCTCAAGCGCCGTAAAGGTGAGAGATGCCTCGCGCTTTACCAGGTTTTGGTTCAACGACGCCACGAGTGCGCTTAGCTTCGGAGCAAAATTCGGTACGGGTCCTGCCATGTGTCCCATGCACAACGCAGAGGACAGATTCACGGCCCCGCACAGAACCTCGCGATCGAGCCAATCAAGATACTCCTCAGTAGTCGTGGGACGCACGTCATCCAGGCCATATCGCGGATCAGGATCTCCCGAATGAACGCGCTCGGGATGCAGAGCAGATGGAGGTTGAAGCCGAAAAAAATCGAGGACCGACTCCGGGTATTGGCGGTTGGAACCGGCCGGCGCGGCAGACTTAGTAGATAGATTACTCCCGTTTTTTGGGTTGCTTTCCACGGTTATTGTAGAAAAAAGTTTATCATGAGGCTGTTCATAACTACATAATGTTTTGACGTCTAATACGGAGTAACTCATTTCAAAGTCTGACGTAGATCAAAAGAGGCCGGGTGGAAAGATTACGATCATTCGTGAATGAAAAAAAGCCAGAAAACTGTTTGTCTTCCTGAGCTTTCGCGATCTTTTGTAGAGGCGCGGGGGGATACCGAACGATTGGCTGAAACGTGGCAGGAAGATCGCTATCGCAAAATTCTCAAAACACCGGAAAAGAGCCAGATTCTCCCTGCGATCTGGCGCGATGTCTACGCGGATGATTATCCGGAAGACGCCGACCCGTTTGGTTTCGTGACAGTCTCCGATCTCCAATCGATTGAAGCGGAATTGCGGATCAAGCTGTGTTCAAAGTTGCTCGACCTGGGTTGCGGCCGCGGTGGACCGGGTCTTTGGATTGCTCGCAAAGCAGGATGCATGCTGATGGGAGTGGATATTCTCCCAGAGGCAGTTGAACAGGCCAATTTACTCAAGGAGCGCCTGGGGATGTCGAAAGCGGCTACATTCGCCACCGCAAGCTTCACCCATACAGGACTTCCTTCGTCCTCGCAGTGCGCCGTGATGAGCGTGGATGCGTTCTGGATGGTGCTTGACAAACCTGCGGCGCTCGGCGAGATTGCTCGAGTTCTTCGACCGGAAGGCAGGTTGGTTATGACCACATGGGTTTCGCGACCGTCGGATCTGGAGGTCATGGTCAATAATTGCGGTTTCCGGATGCTCTCCTGCGCCGAGACGCCGCGTTGGCGGGAGCGCCAAATGGCCGTGTACCGCGCCATTCTCAGGAATCGCGAGGAACTCGGTCGTCAACTCGGCGCGGAATCCACAGCCGTTCTGGTGGCTGAAGCCAATGAAGCGCCCGCGCGGTTGGCACAGGCCTCGCGCCGCCTTGTCGTAGCGGAGCGGAAAGCGTGAGTTGGTTTCGCGACAAACCCGATCCCCGCGCCGCCATGCGCCTGATTTGCTTCCCCTTCGGAGGAGGTGGCCCTTCCGTGTTCCATTCCTGGCAGTCGCGCGCGCCTGTTGGCGTGCAAGTGTGCCCCGTCGAGTTGCCTGGACGCGAAGGCCGCTACAAAGAAGCGCCGATACGAGATCTCCGGGCAGTTGTTCAGGAGATAGTGCCGGCTGTTGAGGCTTTCCTGGACCGCCCTTATGTTTTGTTCGGACATAGCGTCGGCGCGTTTCTTGCTTTCGAACTCGCACGCGAGTTGCGCCGCCGGGCAAGACCATCCCCATTGCATTTCTTCGGATCGGCCTGCCGCGGATGCGCTCCGCCTTGTTGCGGGGAACGCCGGA
>CAXSIG010000737.1:0-2952 GCA_964237255.1 uncultured Bryobacteraceae bacterium | reverse complement strand
TTTGCGATGGTTCCCGTGGTGAGTGAGTTGGCATCTCCCAGCAGCAAGTCCGCAACAGCGCTTCCCGTTCCTGACCGGGACTGAGGATTCTGAGAAAACACGCCGGAGAAGCCGAAGCTGCCGCGTCCATTACTGGTGGCGAACGTGGAAGGACGAATCAAAATAAACTCGCCCCCGAATTTCAGCACGTGCGATCCCAACGACTTCGAAAAATTCTCCGACCAGTCCCAAACGCCGGAAGATTTGCGAAGCGGGCTGTTAGAACAGCAACCTGGCTGGCTGCCCAAGCCGGCATAGCCCGAGACATTAAAGGCGGGGGTGCCGGACGTTACCTGCGGATCCAAACTCCCCGGTATTACTGGATTGAGCGCTTGCGTTGCGTCCTGATGCAGGTTGATTGTGGTCCAGGTAAAACGCAGTTCGCTAATGAATGTCGGGCTAAGCGTGCGCGTGTAGCCGTAACCGAAGCTGGTGGAATCCGTGTCTCGGATCACCGGTGTCTGTGCCGGCAGAGGAAGACCGGGAGAGGCGTTCAATGAGCCTCGCGAGATGGAATAACGTCCAAACATGGAGTCTTTACTGGTTACTTGTATGTCGCCCCGCAAGACGGCGTTCTTGCTGTCTTGCAGTTGCGGCGCGTTTGCAACGAACAAGGTAGAGGAGCCAGGCACGTTAGCCAGAGGATAACTGTTCAGCAGACTGACACCAAGCGCGTTGAAGCGGGATGCGGGAATCACGTTGCCGGGAAATTGATCGCGAATGTAGCCGGCGCCGTTCGGGTTGACGCGCGTTGTATCGGGATCGTAGACCGCTAATGTTCCGAAGTTGCCTGCTCGCTGCGCCGCCGTGGGAACGGTAGACGTGATTGTGGATTCGCTTCGGAAAGGCGTACCCTCATACGCGGCAAATAACCACGCGTGGTCCTTCCAGATTGGACCGCCTAATGACCCGCCGTACTGATTTCGTACCAGCAGCGGCCGCGTTTGGGCGAAAAAGTTGATGGCATCCAAACGGTCATTGCGGAGAAAGTCGTAAGCCGAACCGTGAATCGCGTTTGTTCCACTTTTCGTGATCGCACTTACCACCGCTCCCGCCGCTGCACCGTACTCCGCCGAGAAATTGCTGGTCTGCACGGAAAATTCGTTCAGGGCATCGAGAGGCGGACGAATGATATCGCGGGTTCGATTATCCAGGCCGCGTAAATAGTTTTCGTTGCGTCCGCCGTCCAGCAGAAATGCGTTTTGCAATCCCGTGTTGCCATAAGCGGAGAAGGTCTGATCCCGGCTTCCGGCGGCGGGAATCGCTCCGGCCGCCAGGTTTGCAACCGAGAGATAATTGCGCCCGTTCAGGGGCAGATCGATCAACTGCTTCGAGGTTACTACTTGGGCGACCGTCGCCGACTTGTCTTCCACTAACAGCGCATCGGAATTGATGGTGACGGACTCCGCCGCGCTACCTGTCTCCAACACGATGGTGATATCCGCAACCGTTCCAACATCAACTGCTACGCGCTGCCGAACGGCTTTTTTAAAGCCGTCCCGCGAGACCGCTACGTTGTAAACGCCCGGCGGGATCAGCGGAATGGCTGCGGTTCCCGTTGCGTTGGTGTGGAGGTTGCGAAGAACGTTGCCGGTGTCGGAGCCGGAAAGCTGAACGGACGCATCCGGGATCACAGCGTTCGAAGCGTCCAGAACGGTTACCGAAAGCTGCCCCGTGGACGTCTGGCTAAAAGCTGGACAGGTTGAAAATGTAGCGACGGCGAGCATCTTGGCAAGCGCGAAAAATGAAAGCCACCGCGTCGAGGCGGCAGATGAGGCTGGCATCTTCGAAACATAGCAGAATCATGCAGTACGAAATCACAGAACGGGCTTAGGTCACAATATTCTCAGGACATCTATGCGACCAGTCACAGCCGAACCCTGCGTCCTCGTCATCTTCGGCGCGGGCGGCGACCTCACCAAACGTCTCCTCGCGCCCTCTCTTTACAACCTGAAAAAGGAGAACCGGCTTCCCGACGATTTCTCTGTAATCGGTTTCGCCCGAACCGATGTCGGTGGTGAGGAAGGCTTCCGCAAAAAGATCGGAGAAGACCTAACCGAGTTCGTGGGCAAAGATGCCGATCAAGGCATCATTCAATGGCTTACCTCGCGGATGTTTTACATTCGCTCCGGGTTCGATAACGGCCCCGGTTACCAGGAGTTAAAACAGAAGCTGGAAGGTAAGGCTGCCAACTACCTTTATTACCTTGCGACCGCTCCCGAGTTCTTCGCCGAAGTTCCCAAGCAGTTGAAGAGCGCGGGATTGACGGAGCAGTCGGATAAGGGCTGGCGTCGCTTGATCGTGGAAAAGCCTTTCGGGCACGATCTTCCCACTTCCGTCGAACTCAACAAGCAATTGAGCGCCGTGCTGGGCGAGGACCAGATCTATCGAATTGATCATTACCTGGGCAAAGAGACGGTCCAGAACATCATGGTGCTGCGCTTCGGCAACGGTATCTTTGAACCGGTCTGGAATCGCCGCTATATCGATCACGTGCAGATCACGGTTGCCGAAACTGTCGGCGTGGAATCGCGCGGCGGATATTACGAGACGGCCGGCGCACTGCGTGACATGGTGCCGAACCACATTCTTCAGCTGGTTGCCTTGGCCGCTATGGAGCCGCCGAATTCTTTTGAAGCGAACGCCGTTCGTGAAGAGCAGGTCAAGGCGCTTCATGCAATCGCCCCCATCAAGCCGGAGGATGTAACGACCCACGTGGTCCGGGGCCAGTACGGGGCGGGAAAAGTCGGCGGCAAAGACGTACCGAATTACCGCGACGAGCAACGCGTAGCGAAAGACTCTCCGGTGGAAACGTTCGTCGCGATGAAGCTGGTGATGGATAACTGACGTTGGGCCGGCGTGCCGTTTTATCTAAGAACCGGGAAGTCCATGCCGCAGCGCTCCACAAACATG
>CAXSIG010000736.1:0-2959 GCA_964237255.1 uncultured Bryobacteraceae bacterium | reverse complement strand
CGGTGGTCGCGGACTCATTACTATCGACAGTCTTCCACCAGCCCCAACCGCCGTCTTCATGCTGAAAGTCGTAGAGGCGGTCGAGTCCGGCGCGAATCTTCTCACCTAATTGCTGATCGTTGACGTCGCTCTGTAGGCCTAAATCGCGCAGTGCTTTCTTCACCGTGATGTTCGGGACGAAGCTTGAGAGCGTCTGCTCCGTGCAGCCGTATGGGAAGGCTGTTAGATAGTCGATCGCGCCGAATAGCGCTCCGGCTATCGACGGACTAAGCGTGATCTCCAGATTGCGAGTCGCGGGAACGGCAGCCGGCGGAAATTGCATCGCGATGGTCGCCTGCATTTTCGACGCGTTTACGCTTCCCGCTTTCGATTGCGCCAATTTGACGCCCTGCGGTTCCACAGGCAGGGAAAGCTCCACAGCATCGCTCTCCTGATCGGTCAACGCCTTCATGGTGACGACGGCTTTCCCGATCACCGACGCCTTGACGCGCCAGTCTACTTTCACTTCTCCACGACTAGGCAGAGACACGTCGCGAGTGCCACCATCCACCGCATCGAGTCCTTGCAACTCCATCGATACGCGCGCCTGCTTGGCATCGGGTAGGTAGTTATGAATCACAGCGGAGATAGTGACTTCGTCGCCCGTCGCAAAGAACCGTGGAACCACGGGCCGCAAAATGACGTTCTTCCGAACGATGGTTTTCTGGACGGCGGAGCCCACGCGCGTATCGGTGGTCGAGCCGCGTACGGTGGCACGCCATGTCGTGATCGAATCCGGAAACGCGAACTGCACGGCGCCATGCCCGCTGGCATCCGTTCGGAGAGAAGTGGTCCAGAAGGCGGTATCCGGAAACTCTTTGCGTACTTTCGGCTGCACCAGACGGTCAGGCTTTAACTGCGCAAGGGGTTGGCGGTGATGCATTGCCGCGAGTTGCATCCGACGTTTCCCCGCCTCACCGTTGAAGTAGTAACTAAGAGAGTTAGCCGTTGAAACCGAATTGTAACCGGGTCCATAAAAGGTCTGGAAGATGTCGGGCGTGGAATCCTTCCGGATGCCGTAGATTGCCTCATCCACCATTCCCAGGCTGAATTCACCGGCTACCGGTTTGCCGGAGTTATCAACCGCTGTGATTGTGTACGAAGCGGTTTCGCCGGGTTGAAATTGTGGCTTGGAGCTTTTCAGATCAAGGGTAAGGCGTCGATCCACAGCGGGAACTTTGATTGCCTTCGTTCCCTGGTAGATCGTGTTGTCCTTCAAGAAGGTTGCCGACACGTAAAAGTCCGGTTCGCTTGCGGCTCCAACAGGAATCTCGACCGTCGTGGACGCGCCCTCCACGGAGACGACGCGAACATCGCCCAAAACGCGGCCCTCCACGCTGAAGAGAACTTTTGCGCGCGGTACTCCGGTGATGAGAAGAATTTTCGCTGTGTCGCCCGGCTGGTAGCTCTTCTTATCCGGCACGATCTGGATGGTTTTCTCACGATCATTACCGTACATGGACGCGTCTTCGCCGGACACCCACACATAGGCCCAGTTCTCGACTACTCGTCCCTCAGGCGTGGTGGATTGCGCCCGGACCCGATAGCTTCCGCTCTTCAACGGCGTCAACTGCGCCGTAGCCTCGCCGTTCGCAGCGGTGCTCACAGAAGTGGAAGCGATTGGCGGCGGCTCGCCCTCTTTCTCTTTCCAATAACCCTGGAACAGCTCCACCTTTACCGTCGCCTGGACCGCCTTCGCGTCGTAGTTCCTGGTCTGCAGTTTGAAGTTCGCCTGCGTACCTGGCGGCAGGAAATACTGTTCAGCTTCCACGCTCACCCAATAGCTGCCGTAGGTGGCGATAGCGCTGTTCGCTCCGGAAATCTCGCGATTCCCTGCGTCGGTAACACGCGCCTCCACACGATAGCGCGCGTCCCACTTGTGCTCACTCACAGCGGTCTTAAACGTAAACGTAAACTTGCCGTCGGCGTTCAGCTTCGCTTCTTCATCGGAAATCTGCTCATCTTCGGATTCGGGCTGCTGCCCATCGTCACTGGGCGGCGTCTGGTCCTCGTCTTCACTTTGAAACTGCGGATACCAATAGCGGCTTCGAAACACAACATAGTGCAGCGTTGCGTTCGCCACGGGTTCGCCGAAGAAATAGCGAGCATCCACAGTGGCGGAAACGGAATCGCCCTGCAGCACACGCTGTTTCGCTATGTTGACGCGCACTTCGTATTCGGGCTTTTTGTACTCCTCTACTTCGAACCCCGCATCGACGGTCGTTTCGCCCGTGTGAATGCGGACCGTGTAGTAGCCCAAACCGGCATCGTTAGGAATGGTGAGATCGCCCGCGACGGTGCCTGTTGGGGACACGGGTAGTTGCTTGCGGTAGATGGTCTTGTCGTCCGGGCCTTGCACTTCCACACTGACGTTCTGGAGCTTAGGAAGCTGGTACAAATTACCTTGCCGTGTTCGCAGGATGGATCGGAAATGAACCGGATGTCCGGGCCGATACACGGGCCGATCCGTGTACGTGTATCCGGTATAGTCTTCCTCCTTCGCGTTTGGCCGCGCATAACTGCCGATGCTGGAAGCTGCGAAACTGTTGCCCGCTAGCGCCATGAGTGTGGGCTGGGTAGCAACGTCACCGCTTTGCGACGCAAACATCGCAAGGCCGTTGTTGTCCGTCACTCCCTTCAGCGGTTCCGGACGTTTTCCGTTTTGCACCTCCGGCTGGACCACTACCTGGCAGTTCGCGACCGGATCACCCGATTTGCGGTTCGCAACGAACGCCACCACCTTACCGGACGAGACCTTCGAAATCACGCCGATATCAGTAACCATCACGATGGTGTATGCGCGCAGATTTCCGCGAGCCGCTTCCACCAGATACACGCCTTCATCCTTCACATCGATGCCGATGGACTGACCTCGCCAGCGACCTTCCGATTGGACGCGCTGCCGCCACGTGGCGACCAC
>CAXSIG010000735.1:0-2964 GCA_964237255.1 uncultured Bryobacteraceae bacterium | reverse complement strand
TTCTGATCAAGAAAGCAGGGCTGCATCCTCGGCGAACGATTCGCGTCGCGTTCTGGACAAATGAGGAGAACGGTGGCGCTGGCGGACGCGCTTATGCGAAGTGGGCGGGCGATCCCGAAAAGACCCACATCGCCGCCATTGAGATGGATGGTGGCGCCGAAAAACCCACGGGCTTCGGTTTTGGCTCCGGTGGTCCTGGCGGGGGCGGCGCACGTAGGCGTGCGGGTGCGGAACCGGTTCGGCCCGTCACGCCTACGTCGCAGGCTGCCTTTGCTCGTGTTGTCGAGATCGGCAAATTACTTCAGCCGATCGATGCCGGCACAATCCGGCCGGGCGGCGGGGGATCTGACATTGCGTCTTTGTTGGCGACTGGAGTACCGGGTTTCGGGATGGCGACTGTGGGAACGCACTACTTCGATTGGCACCATACGGACGCTGACACTTTCGACAAAGTCAATCCGCAGGATTTTAAACAATGCGCAGCCGCGCTTGCCGTAATGAGCTATGTGCTTGCGGACATGCCGGAGCGTTTCTCCGACCTTAAATAGCTGCAGCATGTCGCTGTGCAGAGCGGCGGCTGTGGATGTTCGATGTAATCGCGTATCATGCGAATGAAGCGGGGGTCCGTACCGACGGTTGGAACGCGGCGCATCTCAATTCCTAACTCGCGGCAAGTGTCACGTGCTTCTGTATCCAGGTCGTACAACACTTCCATGTGGTCTGAGATAAACCCCACAGGGACTACGATCGCGCGGGATGGCCGGTGCTCGCGGAGCCAATCGTTAACGTCCGGTTCCAGCCACGGCTGGCCTGGCGCGCCGCTGCGGCTCTGGTAGACCAGCGTTCCAGGCGCTATCAGCCGGCAAGCCTCCGCAAGTTGCGCCACGTAACGGCTGCCGTCCGCCATACTTTGCGGGATGCTGTGGGCCGTGTAAACGACCGCTGCATCAGGCCAGTCTCGCAGCGCGCACTGAACGGCGTCGCGCATGGGATCCAAGAAGCCTGGGTTGTCGAAGAACTGAGGAATTTTCGTGACTTCCGGCGCTCCCTCGCCCACTTCAGCTTGCGCCTTGGCGATGTCTTCCCGATATTGCCTGCACCCGGAATAAGAGCTAAAGGCCGATGTAAAAAAACCGATTGCATTGCGGACTCCGTCGTTCCTCATCTGCCGGAGAGTCTCGGGCAGGAGCGGATGCCAATTCCGATTGCCCCAGTAGATAGGAAGCGAGATCTCCTTCTCAAGAGCCGCAATCAGTTGCCGGTTTTGGTCGTTAATCGGACTGCGTCCGCCAAGATGATAATAATGTTCCGCCACCGCGAGGAGTCGTTCGCGAGGAACGTTTCGTCCGCGTAATACGTTCTCAAGGAACGGAATCACGTCTTCGTTCTTTTCGGGGCCGCCGAATGAAACGACCAAAACGGCTTGATAAGGCGACTGCGTCATTTTACAAAGGCGAGCGGTCGAACCGGGGCACCGGTCCCGCCGTGGATCTTCAGAGGGGCGGCGATCAAGAGAAACTCGGTAATACGATGCCGGGCCAACTCTTCCAGGTTGAGATTTTCGATGATGTGAATACCGGATTCCACTAGAAGGTGAACATGAACGGACATGGCGGGGTTTGGAATACGCTCAAAGGCGACGGTGTCCGACCCGACCGCGAATACCTGCCTTCGCGAAAGCCATTGTGCACCGGGTAATTCCGGCCCAGGGCAGCGAGTTTGCGAAATATATCGTTTCGAATCGCTCCAGTATTGCCCCCATCCGGTTCGAATGAAGACGATGTCGCCCGGATGAATTGAAGCGTTACAGGCGTCCAGGTGTTCCGGCTCAATAGAGAAATCTTCAAGCAGGGCCTCTACCTTCAATAGACCGGCTATATCCAGCAGCACGCCACGCCTAACAATCGGCGCAACTTCCGAGACTGGATATTCGGAAACGCCTCCCGCGTAAGACTGCGATTCGGCTACTTCGCGTCCATTGAAAAACCGCCCGTTGCAGGAGAAGTGATTCAATGCATCAATGTGCGTACCCGTGTGGCCGCTCATGGACATACTATCCGCGGCAGAACGCATGCCGGATGCGTCGACGTAATCGCCGTGAAGCTTCGTCAGCGAGAAGAGGAACGGAGGATGCGTCGGAAAATGCGGCATCCCGAGGAAATACGGCTGCGCCAGATCGAAGATTTGGCAACCGGAAAGATCGGGAAGCAATCTCCGCCTGCCCCCTAGTCTTGCTTTGAGTAATAATACGTGTACTTGCTATACAATTCGGAAGCGCGAGCGCCGTTTGCCACGATTCCAAGCACGTTGTTTTCACACAATGACTGAATGGCCCGAATCACGTTGTCGTAAGTAGTAGCTCCGATTCGGACGACCATCAAGACTCCATCTGTCATTGTGGAAAGAAGATTCGCATCGGCCGAAAACAGGAGGGGCGGCGTATCGATAATCACCCAATTGAAAATGCGAGGGAGGCTCTGAACCAGATTCTTAACTTGCCGGAGGTTCAGCAATTCCAGGGGATTTTTTACAGGACTTCCCGCTGGCAGAAAGTATAAATTCGTGCTTCCGATGCGTTTTATCGTCGACTCCAGGGGAACGCCATCGAGCAAATAATCGGACAACCCGGGCGAACGTTCGGCTTGGAAAAGATTGTGTACGACCGGGCGGCGCAGGTCGAAATCGGCTAATAGCACGGCGTTTTCGGCAAGCTGAGCCTGCGCCATGGCGAAGTTTGCCGCGGTAAACGTTTTCCCCTCCGCCGGAGACGCGCTAGTTACAACCACCGTGTGAATGTTCTGCTGCGACTGGATGTGATTCAGACGAGTCCGAAGACTCCGGAACTCTTCGCCAGGCATCTCGTGCAGCCTGTCAAGATCGATAAGATGAGACTCGGGCGCTACCCGAAACGGAATCTCCTGGACCTTTTCGAAAAATCCGTCAAATTCGATTTCTTGCGGGACT
>CAXSIG010000734.1:0-2965 GCA_964237255.1 uncultured Bryobacteraceae bacterium | reverse complement strand
ACGTTCGCTACCGCCCAGCCCGCGATCGCTACAAAATCTTCATCGTCGATGAAGCGCACCAGATCACGAACGAAGCGTTCAACGCTCTCCTGAAGACCATTGAGGAGCCGCCCGATTGGGTTGTGTTCATCCTCTGCACCACGGAAGCTCACAAGATTCCCGCGACCATCGCATCGCGCTGCCAGCACTTCAACTTTCGCTCCGTCGATTTCGAAGACCTCGTCGTCCGCATGAAATGGATTTGCGGCGAAGAAGGCATCCGCGCCGACGATGAAGTCCTCTCCGTTATCGCTCAAGCGGGGGAGGGAAGTGTCCGCGATTCTCTGTCCGCGCTCGACCAAGCCATCGCCTGCTGCGGCGAAACCCTGGATCTTGCCGAGGTTCGCGCGCTCTTGGGTGCTTTCTCGCTCACCGCAATGGAGCAGGTCACCACCAGCCTCAAAGAAAACGCGGGAACCAGTATGCTCTCGCTGGTTGACGACTTGGAACGTAACGGCCAAAATCTCCAGCACTTCAGCCGTGAACTGTCCCGCTTCCTCCGTAATCTTCTCGTAGCGAAGATCGCGGGAGAGAACACCAGATTAATCGCTGCCTCGCCCGCCGAGCGCAAGCAAATGCGCGACATCGCCTCCGGCTTCTCCGAAGAAGATTTGACGCGTTATCTCCAACTCTCGCTCGATCTCTTCACCGATCTTCAGGCCTCCCTCCAGCCTCGTTTTCATCTCGAAATCGGACTGCTGAAAATGGTGCAGGCCGGACGTCTTACTGCCATCGAAGACGCGATTGCGAATCTCGGCACAACCCCCGTCAGCGCGCCGCCACCGCCGCCCGTAAAATCCGCGCCACCGCCGCCGCCGAAGGAAGTAGCGCCTCCCAAGCCGTCTCCCTTCGAGATGGACAAAGCGAAAAAAGCCGCCGCGCCGCCCCCGCCAGAACCTCCCCCACGCGAAGCGACCGGAGAAACAGACTGGCGCGCCACCATTCACAAAGCGCTGCTCGAACTTGGCATGGCCTTTACCGCGGATGCCGCGGAACACTCCGAATTTTCTCTGGTCGATGGCGAACTCCGCATTCTCGCCCCACGCGAGTTCAAGATCGCGCTCCAGGAACAGGAACTCCGTCAAGCCATTCAACGCGCCGGTCTCGCAGTCCCCCGCATTAAGATCGCGTTCGGCGAAGTCAATGCCGCCCCGGAACTTCCCAAACCCAAAGTCACCGAAGACGAAATTACCCGCACCGCACTCGAAAATCCCGAAGTCCAACGCTTCCGCGATGTCTTCGGCGGCGAAGTACGCGCCGTGCGTAACTTAAAGGAATAATCAAAAGGAATCACTCCATGAAAATGCCCCCGAACATGCAGAACATGATGAAGCAGGCGCAGCAGATGCAGGAGCGCATGCAGGAGGAAGTCGCGCGCATCCGCGTTGAAGCGTCCAGCGGCGGCGGCATGGTCACCGTCCAGATGGATGGTCAGAAAAAAGTGCTCGGCGTCAAGATCGACCCGGAAGTGGCGGGCGACGTCGAAATGCTCCAAGATATGGTCCTCGCCGCCGTGAACGAAGCGGGCAAGAAAGTCGATGACGAAAGCAAGTCCAAGATGGGCGGCATGCTCGGCGGCTTAGGCTTGCCTCCAGGCCTGTTCTAACGGATGCCGGATTTCGCCGAGCCGCTCTCCCGGCTGATTACCGAATTCAAACGCCTGCCCGGTATCGGCCAGAAATCCGCGCAGCGCATCGCCTTTCACGTCCTACGTGCCAGCCGGGAAGACGCCGCATTTCTCTCCCAAGCCATTCTCGACGTAAAAGACAAGCTCGGCCTGTGCGAAACCTGCAACAACATCAGTGACGGCGCGCAATGCCAGTTCTGCCTCGATCCCGATCGCGACCAGCACATCATTTGCGTAGTCGAAGAACCGCCGAACATCGTTGGCATCGAAAGCACTCGTCAGTTTCGCGGCTTGTATCACGTTCTTCATGGTGCACTCTCCCCCCTGCGCGGAATTGGACCGGAGCAACTCCGAATCAAGAGCCTGGTCGAACGAATCGCAAACGGCGCGGTGGAAGAAATAATCGTCGCGACAAACCCGAACGTGGAAGGCGAGGCGACAGCCGTTTACCTGTCGAAACTGCTGAAGCCGCTGGGGATCCGCGTAACAAGAATCGGCATGGGTATCCCGGTCGGCAGCGACCTCGAATATGCCGATGAAGTCACCATCTGGAAGGCCCTCGAAGGCCGCCGCGAAATTTAGACCGAATCGCCCTTAGTTGGTTTTCAGCAGCGGCACCGCAAGAGGCGGCCGGATCGCGCATACGCCCCGTCCCCCATCCACAATGCCGTACAGTTGGACCGCCGGAAAGTCTTGCGAACCTTGCAGGTAAATACGCCACCCCACGCGCGGATCGCTCACCTGCAAATGCACTTGGCCAACATCCGGCCGCGGCCGCAGGAATGAACCCAGCCCGGTGATTGTGCCGTTCCCTGTTACCGCCAGGTAGCCTTCCACAGGCCGCAATGCGCCGTGGTCCCAAGCCCACCCTTCCAGTTCCCATCCGGGATGGTTCGGATCGGGAATTTTGCGCGCCACGTCCACCTCTCCAAAACATCGGTCCGGCGCCCGGGAAGCAAACCGAGAAATAGGGCTTCCGATTAGTTGGTACGAGTGGTCGCGAAAAAACCCGTCGCTCCGATCCTTCAGGAATCGCGTGAAATTGAAGACGATCGTTGCATCCGGGTGAATCGCTTCATGAACGATCGTGTCGTTAACGCCCGCTTGGACCGGCAACACGGCCTCATGAACCATAGCGGACATTCTGTTCGCATCGTGCATCGACATACCCAGAGACGACATCATGGACGACGCGAAAATTAGAATAGTCACCGACACCGCCACCGCGAAACGGCCGCGATACCGGAAGCAGGCCTCCATTAAGTACAGCGAGAAAAACAACCAGAACAGCAGCGCCGG
>CAXSIG010000733.1:1677-2968 GCA_964237255.1 uncultured Bryobacteraceae bacterium | reverse complement strand
TCGTCGCCGCCGAACCGGGCGACCACGTCGCCGTCCCGCACCGACGCTCGCAGCTGGATCGGAGCGGGCCGCGTTCGGGTGAACGGCCGACCGACGCAGAATCCCGATCAATGGATCGACCTGGATTGCGACCAGGTTTTTTTCGACGGCAGGCCGCTCGAAAGCGCAGAGAAATTGTATCTACTGCTTTACAAGCCTAAGGGATATATCACGACCTATAAGGATCCCGAAGGCCGCCCGACTGTCTACGACCTTTTCGACAGTCTGGCTACTTGGGTATTCCCGGTAGGCCGGCTGGATCAGGACACAAGCGGTCTTTTAGTCCTGACCAACGATTCGGGGTTCGCGGAGCTCTTGACCAATCCGCACTATAAGGTCCCCAAGACGTATCAAGTCAAATGTTCCACCCGAATCACAAACGAACAAATGGACCGGCTGCGCGAGGGGATCGAGTTAGATGACGGCCCGACGCGTCCGGCACAGGTGACGCACCTTCGCGATTCGGAAAAGTACACATTTCTCGAAATCCAAATTACGGAAGGCCGAAATCGTCAAGTGCGTAGAATGGTCGAGGCCCTCGATGCTAAGATTCTGAAGCTGGTCCGTACAGCTATTGGCCCGGTGCGCATTGGCGACTTGCCGATTGGAACGTGGCGCGAACTCACACCGGTAGAAAGACGAGCACTAACTCACACCATCCTATAGCATAGGCAGCCCCCTAGCTGATCACTCGCTGCAAATTCAGGTACTTTTCCTAGACGCGCTCGGATGGATTCCTGTGGATACTCGGTACTAGAGCCTTTGTAGGTTCACAAGTCAAAATTAAAAGGACAGACATGACTATCTTGTCTCGGTTTTCAGTTCTCTTGCTACTCAGCGGCCTTGTGCCCGCCAGTGGCGCAATCATCAACAATGGATTAAGCATTTCTATCGGCGGAACCAACATAAACACTGCGCTTGGGATACCCGCGATCGGTACCGGCAGGACCACATCTTTTGCTTTACCTGGTGCTGTAACGCTCGCATCCAATTGGACCGTTGCATCGCTTACGTATAGCTCGGACAACGATCCCAATATATTTTTTAGTATGAGCGGAACTAATTTAATGGCAACGGCGCAGACGATTTCTTTTACATATGCGCTTAACTATTTAGGCGGCCCGTATAATACTCTCTCAGACAGCTTCAATTTGGGAGTGACTGATAGTAACCTTAACGGCTCGGTGGTTGTTACGTTAGTGCCGGGCACAACCTCAATTGCGCAGCCGCAAGTTGATGGCAGCCCTCGAGA
>CAXSIG010000733.1:0-1667 GCA_964237255.1 uncultured Bryobacteraceae bacterium | reverse complement strand
GGTCAGAACAGCACGGGATGTACAGTGTCGGGAACCCCAGGAACTGGCATCTCGGGTACTTGCGGCCAGACGTTTTCTGGCGTTACTATCCCTATTCCGACAACGGGAACCACTGGAACGTTCCAAGAAACCGTAACGTTTGTGATTAGTGCGGGTGACACTTATAACTTCTCTGGATCCACGATTTTGTCCTTGGCCTCCGTACCAGAGCCAGCCACTTATTCGTACTTGGCTGGGGGACTTGGTTTCCTGCTGTTAGTCGCAGGCCGCAATCGTTTCTTCACAAAGTCGGCGAAATCGGTCTAGTTAGCCGTTTTTCAATGTTGTTTAGCCCGGGCGCTCAATCGCCCGGGCTTTTTATTTTGCCATTCGTGTCGTAATTCTGATTCGGCTTATTGAATCGCCATTGTAACGCTCTTCGAGCTAACCTTCGTTCCAACTTGGACCGTCACTGGAATTGCGGGCCCAGAAGAAGCTTCGGACGGCAATCTCACGTTTACCTGAAACATCCCCGCAACTTGCCCCGGAGCGGCTCCCGCATACAACACCGCTGCCGGAAAGCCTCCAACTAAAGCCGATACGGGCAACACGGGACGAGGCGTAACAATGGTTGCAATCTGTCCATCCGTTCCCCCTGGATTTGTATGGCCCTCGCCTGTCCCAAACAACGAAACCACGGCCCCGCGACTCGATGGATTCAAGACCCCGTTGACCGATCCGTCCTGATTCAATGCCGCCGCTTGCCCGGATCCGGAAGAATCGAGGGTAAACAAAGCCGGTTGCGATTCTGAGAAATTCAGAGCGATGGCCGGGGACATCATGCCGTTGTACGTTACCGAAACCCGAGGCGTGAGAGAACTGATTCCATAAGGCACGATTGCGCCGATCTGCGCAGCGGAGACAAATAGGAGGGGTGCCGGTTTTCCATCGATATTGACCAGAACGCCACCAAGCGAGAACGCCACCTTTCCGTTCTTGTCTAATTGCAAGGTCATCAACTTCGCCGGACCCAGTCCTTGTCCGAAGATGGAAATGATCTCCCCAGGCGAGATAAAACCGGAGGTGTAACTGGCGCCGTTTGTCACCCCGTTGGGCGCTATCGTCTGGGCAAGCAACAGAGTGGCGCTCTTCCACGAAAACTCTCTCTTACGAAGCGCTCACCTCGATCAATTTATCCCACCCGAGCGCATACCCAACAGCGCGTTTCACTTCCGCAAAGCGCCGGTAGGGCAACCTGGAAATTCGCTCGCCCAGATTGGTCTTGGTGATTGTTCGGAGATTGTCGAAGTTTGCAACACATGTTCGCGAAAGACCATCTGCTTTGCCCAGACGCACCTCAATCGGAATGCCGCGTATTTTGGAAGTAATTTCGACGGCGATCACTTTGTTTAGTACGGCATAAGCGTCGTCACGACTTAGAAGCATTACAGGCCGTCGACCCGCTGGCCCCGGCAAATTCGCCCACCAGATTTCATACTGCTTCAAGGCTTCCACTCCTCCGCATTGGACCAGTCATCGGCTTCTAATACGGAATCCGGCTCCCGGAGATATGCCGCTCGGATCAGCTCATATTCCCTCTTTCGAATCGCGTCTTTAATCGCTTGTCTAATGAAGGCCGCTCGCGTTCGCGTCTTGGCGGGGGCTACCTGATTTAGAGATTCGTGTGT
>CAXSIG010000732.1:2276-2974 GCA_964237255.1 uncultured Bryobacteraceae bacterium | reverse complement strand
TTCTCTTACGCCCGACCACAAGCGGCAAGTCGGTCGCGACATTCAAAGTGTGTTGCGCGCGCGCTGGAATCTTCAACGTACGGCCGTGACACAAGCTATGAATTGCCGCCGCCTCCAGGCTGGCCGGCGCTTCCGGACAGAAGAGCCCGCGCGCCGCGGCGAGCAGGTGGGAATGGTCCAGATCGTTTTGATCCCAATACTCCGAGGCATCGCTCCGACCCTCATAGCGGCGCAGGTGAAGATATCGATCGCGCGCTTCCCCAACGGTCAATTTGCGATACATCGGAGTCAAATGGAAAAACCGGCCGCTATCGTTGTCGCCGATTTGCGAAGCGGAACCATCCGGCATGGTCACGGCTTCCGTAAAGTCCGCCATGCGGCTGAGCCGCTCGCAGTACCAAGCCGGAAACTCCGGCGGATCGGGTAAGCCCAGCAGCAGCGCCGTCGCGAAGTAAACAGCCTCCGCGGAGAAACGGTGATAACTGGTGGAACCTTCGAAGTTGCCGCCGTCGGGATGAAACTGATGGCGCACCTCGCGGATCAGTTCACCCGTCGCAAAACACATCCAGCGCTTTGTTTCGGGCGTCCGGGGAAGGTACGCGGCAACAAAACTCAGCCCTGCGACCCCGGCCAGATAGCGGTTATCGCGAGGTCCGCGGCGGCGGTCCAAGTGTCCACGAACAAAGCGTCCGTGATCG
>CAXSIG010000732.1:1827-2211 GCA_964237255.1 uncultured Bryobacteraceae bacterium | reverse complement strand
CAAAAGCAAGCAGCATGTTGGCAGCGCGAATCGCGACATCCATTACGCTTGACCAGTTCACGCCGAATCGCGGCGGGTTGGAAGAACCGAAGTCCAGCACCTGATTGCGGAACTCGCTGACATATGCGGCGTCCGATTCAAGCCCATAGGCCAAAGCAAGGCGCGGCAGGTGTTGCATACGGCCCAATTCCAAAGGCACTTTGATATCGGCGTCAGGCGCGCTGTTTTGACCGGCGTGCCGATACCAGGTCCGATGATTCCAGCGGAATCCGCTTTTGAAATCGCAGTGCCAGTCGATAGATCGATAGCCGGGGTCGATTGCCCCTCGCAGCTTTTCGCTTGATCGACGGTTTGAGAAGTTCGCCGTACAGGGCTGCGTTGCGA
>CAXSIG010000732.1:1442-1817 GCA_964237255.1 uncultured Bryobacteraceae bacterium | reverse complement strand
AGCGTAAGCTTGGCCAAGGCTAAGAGCGGCTCGCGATACGGTTCCAGAGCGTGGTGAGGCACGGTGGTGACAATCCGATTCAGTTCTCCGGGAGAGTGCCGTGTCACAGTTCCCAAGAGCGCGTCGCGCCCGTACTCCAGGGAATGGAAGAGGGAAGAAACTTGTCTGGTCATGCCGCAGCCTCCACTTGGGCCATCGATTGGTAACGGGCGCTACGGCAGAAGCCGGCCGCGTTCAGCGTCCCGAGAGAAACCAGTAAGCTCCAGGCGGTACCCGCCGCTCCGAAACGTGGAATCAATAGGAGATTGAGAACAGGGCCCAGAACGCAGCTCACCATGGCGGCAAGCAGAAGGAACTGGAAATCCTCCGCCCCCA
>CAXSIG010000732.1:0-1432 GCA_964237255.1 uncultured Bryobacteraceae bacterium | reverse complement strand
TGCGGGGCCTAGTACGAAGGACAGAAGCGAGGAAACCGCTAGGATCTGGAACACCGTTACGCTCTCCGGGTAGCGGCCGCCATTGACCGCGGGAATCAACCACGGTGCAAAAACCACGGTGCAGAGTACAAGGGGAGCGAAAAGATACAGACCCGCGCGATGTTGTCGACGTAATCCTTCAGCGTCCGCGGCGGACTTGGCGCGCTGAGCGGAAGGCAGAAGCACGGCATTCGCTGCCGTAATGGCTAGCAGTAAAACGTTGTAATAACGGTAGGCGGCGGCGTACGTTGCCACCTGCCGCTGAGTCCCTGCCCAGCGCAGAACGAAGAGATCGATCTGACCGAATATCGCGAGAGTCAAGAAGTAGAGGAACAGATACCGGTACGGCCCGTTCCACAACCCCTGCGCCAATCTACGCGTGGCGCGCCACGATGCGCCGCAGCTTAGCTTCAGCGGTGGCAAACCATGAAGACAGAGCGCCGACGCGTAGGCAGCAACCTGGATAGCGAGAACCGTCGGCGCGGACGGTTCCCACCTGGTGAGCCAGATCACAGCTAAAACGCCCAGGCAAACGACGGAGGAACGGATGAACTCGACAGATGAATACTTACCAAATTGCATCTGTTGTTGGAAGCGGCTCTTGACCATCTCCGCTCCACAGCCGAACAACATAGCGGCGCCGCATAACCAGCCGGCCGGCTTTCGAATTCCAATCAGCGCGATTAAGGCCGGAGCTCCCGCGCATACAAGCAGCAACTGTAACCGGACGAGCACACCGGAATCGGTTTGCAGATCGAAACGGTCAAAGCCGATGACGTACACGCGGTTCAGTGCGCCGGAGCAAAGCTGAATGAAGACCAGAAGCAACGCGTAGGCAACGGAATAGAGAGCATACTCGCTTTCGGTCATGTACCGGATCAACAGAGCTCCGGATATCGCCAACATACCCTTGGCGACCATGTCGCAACTAAGCACCTGCAGCATGCTTCTCATCTCAGGCGCCGATAGACTTAGGCCGGGAAGTTGAAATGCCGCATTAGCCTTCCGTCTGCTGCGCGCGGTTATAGTAGCCGGCGTAATTGGCTTGGTAGTAGTAGCTATCCGTCACGTCGCGGTGAACCTGGTTCAAGACCACCCCCACAACGTTGACGCGCAGCCGTTTCAGGGTGGTGAGAAGGGATCCGACGGCCTTCTGTTGCGTCTGACCGGCACGCGCTACCACGATTACGCCATCCACGGCCGTGGCCATGGTGAGCGGCTCCGCGAAGCCGATAGCCGGCGGACCGTCGACAATCACCAGATCGTATTCCGCGGTGCATTCTTCTAAAATCTGGCCAATGCCGCGGCCGATCAATTCCGGTGCGCCCGTAGAGGGCGGTCCGGCGGGCAGTATGTCGAGATCGGGATGCCCTTCCACTTTTTGGACCAATCC
>CAXSIG010000731.1:0-2978 GCA_964237255.1 uncultured Bryobacteraceae bacterium | reverse complement strand
TTGGAACAGGGATCGCGTCGGTCAGAAGAAAACCGCGACCGTCGCGGTTATAGCCGATCCGCCGCGGGATGCGCGCAAGCCACGCTACGGCAGCCGCTTCGAACGCGTTCTGGAAGAGAATCGCGCAATCGAAGGCGGCGGCGCGCATGCTGTGAGCGGCATTCCACTTCGCCCCCAAATCACGCCAGCCTGAGCGCGGCAGGTATGGAATGATGCGCCGGATCCCTGGCTCGTGACGGTAAAGGTCCGCAACCCACGGTCGCGCCAGAACTGCAATTTCAGCGGTGGGATAAGCGGAATAAAGGCTGCGAATCGCCGGTAGCGACATGACCGCGTCGCCAATCCAATTGGTGGCGCGGATCAGGATGCGGGTCAATCGTTTCGGACGAGAGCCGTGCGGAGAGCGTCCGCGAAAGGACTGGACGGCGAGGCAACAGGTTTCGGCGGAGAAGGCGCCGCTTGTAGCGGCTTCGGCGAATCGGGATTCAGGAAGCGCTCCTTCTTCAGAACCGTACGCTCTAACGATGAGCTATACGTCGTGAAGCAACCGTCGGTTTGACGATCGGAATCGATTAAATGCCGCATCGTTTCCATCTTCGAATCGAGTTCGTCCAACTGGTGGAAAAGCATGGCTTCGGGAAAGAGCGGTAACTTCGGAGAACCGAACTCCAGGTGCCCGTGATGACTGATGACGATGTGCTCAATTAGCGTGCGTAACGGTTCGGGGAAGTCCGGGAGGCGTGCGATCTTGTCACCGATCATCCGCAACGCGATCATCATGTGGCCGAGAAGCTGGCCTTCGGCGGTGTAGCCGAAGCCGCGATCGTAAGAGAGTTCATGAATCTTGCCGATGTCATGGAGCACAGCGCCGGCGATTAGGAGATCAAGATCGACGAAGGGGTAAAACGGGGCCGTCGCAATACACAGGTTGGCAAGCGAAAGGACGTGCTCCAATAGGCCGCCTAGAAAGGCGTGATGAATCGTCTTCGCGGCTGGAGCTTGGCGGAGGCGTTTTGCGATATCGGAATCGTCAAGCAGCAGGTTCAGCAGTTCGCGAATGTGATGGCTGCGAACTCCTGAGACAATCGACCGGAGCTCCGACCACATCTCATCCACGTTGCGCGTTGTGGCTGGAAAGAAGTCGGCAAAATCGATTTCACCATCTTCCAGCAGGCGGAGCTTATGCACTGTAATCTGAGGGCGGTTCAAATGGAGCTGTACCGCGCCTTTGACCTTGACGAAGCTGTCACGCTCGAAGGCGGTAAGGACATCCCCGACGTTGTCCCACATCTTCGCGTCGATTTTCCCGGTCTTATCGCCGAGAAGAAGTGAGAGGTATGGCTCGCCGGTTTTCTTTTCCCGGATCTCTTTCGAGTGAACCAGGAAGCAGGCGGTAACCGTCTGATTTACTTCGATTTCATTGACGAACGGCGACTTCATTGCGCGGGCGGCGCGGGCGCGTTCGGAACGGGAGTTACGGTAGGTGTAGCGGTTGGAGGCTTAATTCCAACTTTCTGGCCGCCCTTAGGTACGATTCCCATAAAGCGCTTCTTCTTGCGGCTGGCAACTTCTTCCTTGGTGGTAGTCTCCGGCTTGAGGGTAGCGGGATCTTTCCATGACGTGTCTTTTCCCGAAGCTGCGCCGCTATCCACGAATCCTCCCCGGATTTCGAGGAACGCATCCTCGCGCAGTTTTGTAAGGTAAATACGCACCGCGGGCTGCATTCTCGGCGTATAAAGAGCTTCCATAACCTCGTTCTTCACATCTTCCAGAGCGGCCTGACCGGGAGCGTAGCGCTCTTCGACTTTGAAGAATGTGTAACCGCCATCGGTTTTAATCAGGTCCGTGATGAACCCTTTGTTGGCTTTGAAAACAACATCTTCCAACTCTTTACGCACTTGGCCGCGCTTTAGAGGAACCAATTCGCCGTCGTTCTGTGCCGAATCCGATGCGGAATAGTCGCGCGCCAAGGTCGCGAACTTCTCTCCCTTTTGAGCGCGAGCTTGAACGTCTTTCGCCTTTTTCTCGGCAGCAGCCCATCCGGCGTCAGTCTTCACGGTCGGAGCAATCGTAATTTCGCGGAGGAAGACCATCTCCTCGCGAACGTACTGAGTCTTATGCTCGTCGTAGTATTTCTGAATATCGGCCTGAGGCACGCTGATCTTCGAACTGACCTCCTGACGAATCACATTCTGCGTGAGCATCCGGTTTTTCATCTGGAGCTTTACGTCTTCATAAGTTTGACCGCCGGACTGCTGACGAACCCACTCGTGGAACTTATCAGGATCGGAGATCTTGCTTTGAACCTGAAATTCGGCCATCTGCCGCGTTACGTCCGGGTCGACATTGATATTCAAGTCCTTACCCTTTTGGACAAGAAGAAGTTGATCAATCTGGTCGCGCAGAGCGTCCGCCTGATGTTGCTTCAGCTCTTTGTCCAATTCAGCGCCGCTGACGCCCTTTTGTTGACGAAGCTCGGCTTCCAATTGGCGCCGCGTCTGTTCAAGTTCGCCGCGCGTGATGATGTCGTTATTTACTTTCGCGACGATCTCTTCGACGACACGGACATTGGGAGCGTCCGCGGCAGCTAAGGCTGGGACAAACAGGCAAAACAGCGCGGCATCGCGCCAGAACTTACGATGCATATGTATAGATTATCCTCGATTCTGGGACGCGTTAAAGGCGTCGCAGGTTCTGGCGATTACTAGACTTTCGCTTCTTTGAACTCGACGTGCTTACGGATACGCGGATCGTACTTCTTCAGTACCAGCTTTTCCGTCTTAGTTTTCGGATTTTTGGTCGTGGTGTAGAACGTGCCGGTTCCAGCGGTGGAAACCAGCTTGATGATGGTACGCATCTAGAACTTTTCTCCCCGGGCGCGCATCTCGCGGATAACGGTTTCCACTCCCAGCTTGCTGATGGTTTTGATCCCCTTGGCGCTCACCTTGAGTGTGACAAACCGGTTTTCGCTATCCACC
>CAXSIG010000730.1:0-2988 GCA_964237255.1 uncultured Bryobacteraceae bacterium | reverse complement strand
AGCGAATAGATGGTGCCATCGTTGCTACCTGTATAGACGCGTCCGCCAACTACCGTTGGCTGTCCGTACGCATTCTTCCCGTTTGGGTAGCCAAAGGCCCACTTGACCTTCAACTGGGGAACATCGGCAGCGGTGATTCCTGCGGGGCCTGAAGGTTGGAAACGCGTATTGATTTCATCTACGCCCCAGCCGTTCCAGGAAGATTTGGTGGGCGACGGCTTGCTTCCCGCTTCACAAAATCCCGTGACTTCCGGTAAAACCTGAGTGCCCGTCTCTTTCCCTATGTAGCGAGCGACGGCGATTTTATCGTCCTTCGACAGGCGTTGGGCCTGAACTTTCATCGACCCTGTTTCAAGAGTCTGAAGCACCTCCTGCCAGGGAATTTGAGCAAGTGCTTCAGGAGTAGGGGCGTGGCTGGTACTGGTGGAGGAATGACACTGCAAGCAGTTGGAGATGAAAACTTGCGACCCTTCCTGTGCGAAACAGGGAAGGGCCGCAAGAAAGCAAAGGAGTCGGAAGGGTCTCAAGTTAGAAGCTGAGTCGCAGTGCCATCTGGACTACGCGCCCACCACGGTCCCCGTTCGCTTGGCCGAACGTCGGATTGGTTTGTGCGCCCGTAGTCAAATCGAAGCGGGCTGTTGTATCCACTCCGGAGAATTGCGTATGGTTGAACGCGTTGTAGAACTCACTTCGGAACTGAAGTCTGACACCCTCATGAAGACTAAAGTCTTTGAAGGCGGCCAAATCGAACTGGTTTTGACCGGGACCTCGAAACAGTACCCGACCCGCATTGCCGATATAGCCCAACGGAGGCGCCGAAAACACGCTGGTGTTGAAAAAGCGATTGCCGTTGCGATCACCATATCCGAGCTGCGGATTGCCATTGATGTTGATTCTCTGGCCGTCTCCACCACCGATCAGATCGGCTCCACTAGCTGTCGTGAAGCCGACACCGGAAGGGGCACCGCTAGCAAACGTAATGATGGACGATAGATTCCATCCACCCAACGCAGCCTTTGCGATAGGATTGGTCAGCCGATTCGTACCCGGTATTGCGTAAAGGCCGGATATGTTCGTGATGAAAGTCCGGTCGAAACTCGACAGGCCATAGGAATATAAACGTCGGTCGGCATAGAGCGGTAAGCTTCCGTTGTCGCCGGATCCATAATCCAGAGATTTAGACCAGGTCCAGTTCGCCTTGAACTCCACGCCGTGGGAGAAACGCCGGTTCACCTGAGTTTGAAGAGCGTAATAGTTCGAAGTTCCAACCGGCTCGGCGTAAGTGATGCTGCCGACTCCGATGTACGGAGTGAGGAAGCTATCGGCAAGAGGCTTGCCGGTAGTCGCATCCAAGCTGGACGGCAGAAATCTTTTTCCGTAAGGAAGCTGATTCAGATTTACAGCCTGGAGCAAGTGCCGGCCTAGATTACCGACTACCGCAACGTCTACCACTGTTGCGAAACCGACTTCCTTTTGTACCCCAAAGCTGAAGCTGTAAGCTTGCGCCAATTGAGACCAGTCATGACCTTTGACGTTCGAAGGAAACAGAGTGCCCGCTGTGCTTAAGAATGAGGTAAGGGTCCCGTAATAGGTCCGGGGCGTGTAGCTGTTTGGCGGCAGATTTTGTAGACCCGTATCGATCTGAGTCTGCGGCAGTGCGCTAATTCCAAAACCACCGCGGATCGCGGTTTTGCCATCACCGAAGACGTCGTAAGCAAACCCGAATCGTGGCCCTGGAGTAATCAGCTGTACTTTCGTTTCACCTACTGGGACGCCGGGTTTACCAGCCTGAACGATGCCGTCCAGAACATTGCCAATACCGGGAATAATTGCACCGATATACACAGGCGGAAGTTGCGCGCCGGTAACAGGATTGATCGCAACGCGGGCGCCTGAGGCATTCAAGCCAGGCGTGTATATTTCGATTGAAGCGGCACGTCGTTGCCGACATAGGCGGCCGGATCGAACGCTGATTCTACATTCGACCGCTGATGCCACGGAATCCATGACGTGAAACGGATTCCGTACTCAAGAGTAAGCTTTCTTGTGACCTTCCAAGAATCCTGGGCATACTCTTCCAAAGCCCCGGAGCGGAAGTCTGCACCAGGGCGAGCGGAGCTTTCCGTATACGTATCGAAGATGCCAACAATGGCATTGGAGTAGCCATAGTTAGTATCGAGAGGATTATTCACGTCCTTGGCGAACGCGAAGTTTCCGGAGAAGTTGTTCCCCTGATTTCCTTTCCACGACCGGCTGCGCGTAAACACCACACCGGCTTTGATGGTGTGATTGCCATGAACCTTCGTGATGTTGTCGGTAGCCGTAAAGATTGTGGTTGCTCCATTGATGGGCGTCCGGGAATCATACGAAAATCCCGCGGCATTCGGCACATCGCCAAAGCTCATGATCGGCAGGTAATCGTAAGCGTTCGCTGCCGGATACCACTGGCCCAAACCCTGAAGACCGTAGGTCGCGCGCTGCGCCTTAGCTAACTGCGTGGAACTGGTAGGTCCACCGGGTTCATCCCAATGATTGATGCCGAAAGTGAAATCGTTAATCAACGTTGGATTGATTGTGTAGACAAGATTGATGGAGGGAGTCGTGCTGTGGCTAGCATAGAAGCCTTCCACCAATCCCCACGGCGGGCCAGGAAGAACTCCGATCGAGTAGCCCGTTTGGGTGTTGTTGATCTGGTTGTTTCGTCCATAAAGCCGAAGCTTATTGGTTAGGACGAAGTCGATTCGATAGGTGTATTCTTCCCGATTCGTTTTCGGGGTGTTCTGGTAAAGAAAGTTGTAATTGCCGCCGCTCACAGCCCGATTCGTAAAGTTCGGCTGAGGAAAGATGCTGAGCAGTTTTACTCCTAAAGCGCTCTGCTGGCTCGCCGGGATCATATTGCCGGGATACTGAGTCTTCGTACCCGGCATGTAAACCGGAATAAAAGAACCACCGGTAGTTACGCTCTGGGAGAAATCGCCATGACGCTCG
>CAXSIG010000729.1:383-2992 GCA_964237255.1 uncultured Bryobacteraceae bacterium | reverse complement strand
GTTTTCATTCTCTTTGTTGGCGGAAAGCGCAGCGCCCGCCATCGTCCATCACACGCGTCGAACGTCCCGTTTTCCTAACAAATACCGCACTTTTCCACTAATCCGCTTGCCGCCATCTGCCAGACTGTAGTCGCATGGTGACGAACCCGATTCCGATTGATAGAGCTGCGGAAGCAGCGTCGAGCAAGGCGGAGCAGAACCGCCTCAATTCTGCGAAGTCCACAGGCCCAAAGACCGAAGACGGCAAACGCCGGTCCAGCCTGAACGCACTTCGGCACGGCTTTACGTCCCACGTAGTCGTGATGCCGTGGGAAGACCTTGAAGCCTTCAAGGCCTTCGAGGCCAAATGCCACCAAATGTACGCCCCCATCGGCGATCTCGAAACGGAAGCGACACAATCGCTCTCCGAGTTTCGCTGGCGCATGCGCCGCGTCGGTGCGCTCGAAAGTTCTCTGTTCACCATCGGCCACGAACGCTACGCCGAGAACATCAACCTGGGCGACGAAGAAAACATGCAGCCCATTCAATCCGGTCTCGCCGCAGCGGTCACCTTTAAGATCGACGCCGATACACTCCTCAAGCTCTCGGTCTACGAACAGCGCCTCTCGAAGCAATTCCAAGCCGCCGAAGCTCGTCTCTTCAAACTCCAATCCGAACGCCGCGACCGCATGGCAACCGAGATCAACGACGTCATTAAGGTCCGCAAAGTCCACAAACAACAGAACCGCCCGTTCTTCCCCGCGCAGTTTGGCTTCGTTTCAACACAAGGTGAAATCGAGAAATACATCCGTAAAACCCGCGCGATGGAGGGCCGTCTTGACCCCGAACTCGGCTCCGAAAACAAGCGCAATGGGTAAAATCCTCCGGCAAAACCGGCCATCCACGCCCGAACTGCGTCAATCTGCGCCGCAAAACACATCGCAATCGGGACTTCGCTAAAATAAGAGTTTCCGATGGCACATCCGAACTCTTTTGGCACCATGGGCAACCTGCGCGTGGGTTCCTCCGATTACCGCATTTTCCGTCTGCAGGTTCTGGAGGAGCGAGGGGTCGCGAACGTATCCCGCCTTCCTTTCTCCACCCGCATCCTGCTCGAAAATCTGCTCCGAATGGAAGACGGGTTTAAGGTGCAAGCCAAAGATGTGGAGTACGTCTCGCGCGGCGTGGAAGGCGGTGATGCCAAAGAGATTAGCTTCATGCCGGCACGCGTCCTCCTGCAGGATTTCACCGGTGTACCCTGCGTAGTAGATCTCGCGGCCATGCGCGATGCCCTTGCCGCGCTCGGTGCTGATCCAACGCGCGCCAACCCTTTACTCCCCGCCGACCTGGTTATCGATCACTCCGTACAGGTGGATAGCTTCGGTTCAAAGGATTCGTTCTCCATCAACGCGCTGCTCGAAAACCAGCGGAATGCCGAACGATACGTTCTGCTCCGATGGGGCCAGACCGCGTTCCAAAACTTTCGCGTGGTGCCTCCCGATACCGGCATCGTCCATCAGGTCAATCTGGAATATCTTGCTCCGGTTGTGTTTCAACGGAGCACGCCCACTGGTCTCGAGGCGTATCCGGATACGCTGGTCGGCACCGATTCGCACACCACTATGATCAATGGCTTGGGCGTCGTCGGTTGGGGCGTCGGCGGCATTGAAGCTGAGGCGTGTATGTTGGGCCAGCCCGTGTCCATGCTGCTCCCGCCTGTGGTCGGCTTCAAGCTCCATGGCAAACTGCGCGAAGGCTGTACCGCTACCGATCTCGTCCTGTACGTTACTCAGATGTTGCGCAAAAAGGGTGTAGTCGGCCAGTTCGTGGAGTTCTATGGCGCGGGACTGAGTGCCTTGAGCCTGGCCGATCGCGCGACCGTCGCGAACATGGCTCCTGAATACGGCGCGACCATTGGATTCTTCCCCGTCGATGACGAAACGCTGAACTACCTGCGCGTCAGCAACCGTCCGGCGGAGCAAGTTGCGTTGGTGGAAGCATACTGCAAGGAGCAAGGACTGTTCCGGACCGATGCCCAACGCGATCCGCTCTTCGCAAGCACTTTGGAACTGGACTTAGCGATGGTGACGCCGAGCATGGCCGGTCCGAAGCGTCCGCAAGACCGTGTCGACCTTCCCAACGTGAAGGCGAACTTCCGCGACGCCTTCAAAGAATCGAAGACCGCCAGCTATGAGATCCACGGCGAAACGGTGCAGATGAAGTCCGGCGCTGTGACCATCGCGGCGATCACCAGCTGCACGAATACTTCAAATCCCTCGGTCATGTTAGCTGCCGGCTTGGTGGCGAAGAAGGCCGTAGAACGCGGTTTGAAATCCAGTCCGTGGGTAAAAACCAGTCTTGCTCCGGGATCGAAAGTGATTTCCGATTACTTGGATCATGCGGGGCTCACCAAGTATCTCGACGCGCTGAACTTTAACTTGGTCGGCTACGGCTGCACGACTTGTATCGGCAACAGCGGCCCGTTGATCGATGAGGTCGGCGCGGCAGTGCAGAAGGAAAATATGGTGGTGGCTGCGGTCCTTAGCGGCAACCGCAACTTCGAAGGCCGCGTAAACCCGCTGGTGAAAGCGAACTATCTGGCATCGCCACCGCTGGTTGTGGCTTACGCG
>CAXSIG010000729.1:0-337 GCA_964237255.1 uncultured Bryobacteraceae bacterium | reverse complement strand
CACCGTCGATATCGATCTCCAGAATGACCCCTTGGGAAAAGATTCTAACGGGCAGAATGTCTACCTGCGAGAGATCTGGCCCACCACGGCGGAAGTTCTCGCCGCGGTGCGAGACAACATCACGCCCGAAATGTTTCGTGAAGAGTATGAGCGCGCCTTCGAAGGTGATGAAACCTGGCGTGCCATGCAAATTCCCACAGGCAAAATCTACGAGTGGGATTCCGCGTCCACTTACATACGCAAGCCGCCCTATTTCGAGAACATGTCGCGAGAAGCGCCGGCATTGATCCGCGATCAAATCTGCGGCATGAGAACGTTGGCCGTGTTGGGCGATTCG
>CAXSIG010000728.1:0-2993 GCA_964237255.1 uncultured Bryobacteraceae bacterium | reverse complement strand
GGGAGCGGGCGTGAAGCGCGGCTATATTCACGGAGCCACCGATGAGATTGGTTTCAAGGCTGCGGAAAACCGCGTCAGCGTTCATGATTTCCACGCCACCATCCTGCACCAATTGGGACTCAATTACCGGGACCTGGCGTATGAGCGGCATGGTTTAAAAGAACGCCTTACCGATCAATTTCCTGCCCGCGTCGTAACGGAAGTCCTGGCGTAATCCGGGCTACGAAGCTTTGGGATCGCGGACGAATTTGTAGCGTTCGATAGTAGCGGTCACCTGATACGGCATTTCAGGATCGCAATCCGGCGAGGTTTCAACCCGCAATACTTTCCCGAAGCAACGAATATTTACCGGTAAGACTCCATCTGCCAGAGCAATGGAAAACTCGATTTTCCCGCCGATTTTCACCTCTTTCGCAGAGGGAAAGCAGACACCGCCCGAACTAATATTCGATGTTTTCGTAACGCGAGCAACGCGTTTTCCGCCAACTACGGAAATCTGAACGGGAAGATTAATCGGAAAACGCTTCGATTTTCGCTTTTCGACTGAGTCCTGGGCCACAAAACTATTGAATCATATTGAAAGTTTCTCGACGGTTAAATCCGTCCGCTGCAGAACTTCATTAGATAACTCGATTCCCAAACCCGGGCCCGGCGGAAGGGGGAATGTGCCATCGACAGCCGGTAATAAAGGGTCAATTATGTTTCGATACTCGTCCAGGTAATGGCGACGTACCGACTCCGCAATAAACAGGTTTGTTACATTGGCGGCAAGGTGCAACGTTGCTGCGTGTAGCACCGGGCCTCCACAGTTATGTGGGGCGATTGGGCGATACCATGTTTCCGCCATGCCCGCGATCTTCTTCGCTTCCGAAATCCCGCCGCACCATGAAATGTCTGGCATGCAGATTTTCGCCGCGCCGTTCTCGAACAATTCCCGGAAGCCCCAGCGCGTCATCAGCCGTTCGCTCAGGCAGAGGGGAATGCTGGTCGATCCCGACAGCTCTGCATAAGCCCCCAGGTTGTCCTGCGGCAGCATCTCTTCGAGCCACATCGGGGAGTACGGCTCAAGAGCCTGCGCGATTTTGATCGCCGTGGGGACGTTCCAGAAGCCGTGAAATTCTACCGCGATTTCCATGGAATCGCCGAACTCTTCGCGAATCAAGCGAATCGGCTCGATGGCTTGCGCCATTTGAGAAGCCGTGATGAACTGTCCGCGGTTCTCTCTCGCTACGCCGTCGAAGGGCCAGATCTTCATCGCGTGGATGCCTGACGCCGCCAACTCGTGAGCTAATCGTACAGGTTCTCGCATGAAATCGACATGGTCGTAGCAGGTGTTGTAGGTGCGGATCCGCTCGCGCGACGCGCCTCCTAACAGTTGATAAATGGGCTGGCCTGCGCGCTTACCAGCAAGGTCCCATAGTGCGATATCGATGGCGCTGATCGCTCGCATCTCCGCGCCCGCCCAGCCGCTATACGATAGCGCGCCAAGCATATCGGCCCACAGCCGGTCAATCTGGGAGGAATCGCGGCCTAATAAAACGGGCGCGAGAACTTTATGAATCACCGCCTTTTCGGCATCGGGAAACGGATAGGTCTCACCAAGGCCAACCAGCCCTTCGTCCGTGTGGATCCGGACCCAGAGCCATTGGATCGGGCCGGCATGTACGGTGATACCGCGGCCCAGATGGAGCGTCTCAATTGAGGTAATGCGCATCATTGCCTAGGGTACGATGAGGGTGCTCGACCACAAACGAACAAATACGAATGAACACAAACGTTAACGATCTAATCAACGCCGCGGTGAGTGTGGCGATCCTCTGGATGCTCACCACACCCCATGAGTTCGCCCATGCCTGGGTTGCGACCAAGCTGGGCGACGATACGCCGGAGCTGGAAGGTCGCGTGACATTGCAGCCGCTGGCGCACATCGATTGGATCGGGACCACGCTGTTGCCGTTCCTCTCCGTGCTCCTGACCGGCGGCTTTATTGGGTGGGGCAAGCCCGTCAATACCAATGTTTCGAAGCTGCGCTACGGGTTGAATGGACTGCTGTTGGTCGCATTGGCCGGACCGGCGATGAATATTCTTTTCGCCATTCTGCTCATTGTGATTTCTGTACTCACGGTAAACGCAGTCCCCGATTTAGCTGATTTTGCCACTAAAGCGGCCAAGCTTAGTGTTTATCTGGCAGTATTCAATATGATACCCGTGCCACCGCTTGACGGCTCGAAGATGCTGATCGCGCTCCGTTTTCCACCATTTCTTTACAACGAATTGGCTCGATTCGGATTCATATTACTCCTGCTGGCTTATCAATTCACGAACCTGGGCGACTGGATTTCGAATACAAGCAACAACATTTTCACTACCCTGTTTCACCTGGTCCAAGGCGTTTAAGTCAAGGTTCCACCGAAAAAACGGATCTCAGTTCGGTGGATTGTTGCCCCACGCCGTCGTGGGCCGTGACTACGACCGTGTACTCGCCCGGGCGAATCGTTTTATCCAGGTTCAGGCTGAAATCGATGGGCACCCACGGCTTCGGGTAGAACGAGGAGCTTCTATCTTCGGCTGCGTGCGGTTGAGCGTAGAGTTGCTTGCCGGCCGCGTTCACCAGCGCAACGTCAAAGTAGACGTCAATCGCGTTTTGTTTGGCGTAACGAAATCCCGCGATGTCGAAGCTGGCATAGACTGAATCGCCAGGACGATAGGCGGGCGGACGCAAGGGTTGCCGATCGGTCTCGGAGCGATGAAAAGCGAAATCGCGAATCGCAAGTTCTCTGCTAGCGGGAACCTGGTGGCCCTCTACCTCAAATGTGGTTTCCGCTTCTGCCGTCAGGTGAGATATGTCGTCAGTAACGTGTGTCTTGATTTTATACAGACCGGACCGCGCGACAGCTGGAACGGCAACGGGCACCCGAAGTTTCGGCAGCCATGCTTTATCTTCGTCGTGAAGAGTAGCGTCGAAAATGGACTCGACTGGCTCCTGGAGTGGC
>CAXSIG010000727.1:0-2996 GCA_964237255.1 uncultured Bryobacteraceae bacterium | reverse complement strand
ATCGATTCTGGGCCCGGCTATCGCGTCTATTTCGGCAAAGATGGCGAGACGGTAGTAATTCTGATCGGCGGCGGGACGAAGAAGCTTCAACATCGAGATATCGCGTTGGCTATCGAATGCTGGGCCGCCTACAAACGGAGAAAGAAACAGGAGAGTCACTGATGCCTCTTACCCACGATTTTAAAAAAACGATCCGTGCGCGAGCGCAACGCGAACCGGCTTTTCGTCATGCGCTTTTACGGGAGTCGGTTGAGTGCATGTTGAACGGCGATCTCGAAACGGGAAAATCCGTGTTGCGGGACTATGTGAACGCGACGGTTGGGTTTCAGAACCTTGAGACGCGGACGCACATTCCGGCGACAAGTCTGATGCGTATGCTTGGGCCGAAGGGGAGTCCTTCAATGGCGAATCTTTCGAGCATTCTCATCGCACTTCAAAGAACCGAAGGCGTTCACTTCGAGCTTTCACTCAAGCGGTAACGCGCACGGTGTCTTCGACCACAACGCAGCGGATTAAGAAATACGCCCACGATTTTCAGACATTCAAATCGCCCGCTATGCAACTGTCGCCAAGCCTTTCTTCTCGACAAGTGACAGAAGCTTCAGCGAAGCTCCGGACGGGCGCTTTTCCCCTCGTTCCCACTTGCTAATCAGGCTTGCGGTGACATTGAGATAATTGGCAAAAACCGTCTGGCTGACGCGCTCCCGCTCCCGAATCGCCTTGATCTCCTCGGGTGATAGAGAGCGGACCGGAGTCAGGCAGACATCGTCAAAGTGGCGCATCGTTTGTTTGTCGATGGCGCCCACATCGTGAAGAGCCCCCATTGTTTCGTGAATGGACGCCATGGCATCACTTCGATATTTTTTGCTCATTCGCTTTCACCTCCTGAAAATCGCCTTTTTCGATTAGAGCCGCGAGATGCCTGTCACTTAGATTGAGGACAGACTTTGCGGCTTCTTTAAACGCTCGTTCTTCCGCCTTATCGATGCTGTCTTGATGGCTCTTGGAAAAACCGTAGACAAAGAATGCTCTGACATCGCGCCGGAAGAGAATGATGGCTCGGTAGCCTTTCGACTTTCCTTGTCCCACTCGAGCGATGCGTTGCTTCAGTACTTCTCCGCCAAAGTCCGCGTCGATCTGGCCGTTCTGCGCCCGATCTACAGCCTCACGCAATGCCGAATCGCCGATATCCTCTTTGCGGGCAAAGCGCTGAAACCAGTTGGACTTGAAGATTCGCACGCATCGGTCTCCGTAAGCCGCGCTTTAAGATGACTATAGCACTAGGTGCTATGTTGCGGGTCTGGCCTGATTGCGCGCAAAACCGGAAGTATTGAACGTTATCGCGACCATTCGTTAACAGCCTTTCAACCGGCGCTCTTGTGCGAGGCGCTCAGCGAGAAACACTTTGAGCAGAGACTGATAGGGAACGTCGCGGCGATTTGCCAACACTTTGAGATCCGCGATCATCCAAACCGGCAGCCGTAACGATATTGTTTAACGATGGTTTTAGGTTTACGAATTTTCGGCGTGTTCCCGATGGCCAATCCAAGTATTCTGTGGAGTCCGCCGTGGCCCAGAATGTTCGCTCTTCGTCCTCGTTTTTGAAGTCAGGCAGTTTCTTTTCATATCTCTTGTAGACCTCGCTCTCGTTCTTGTTCCTGTCCCTTGCGGAAATCATTCGGATTCGTTTGTGCCGCAACGTGAACGCCACAAACATTCGTCGGCCCTAGCGGTTTGGCCGAGGGCGAAGTATTGTTTCTCTTGCTTCGAATGGCGAGCGTCGCCGCACACGACGCATAGCTCGTGAAAGAAAATGTCCTCCGTTTCTTCGGGCGTTTACCTGGTGCTTCTCGCAGTTTTACTGATATTGGCCTCGTCGCCGTCGAGTCCGATGCGGAGATCTAGCGGATTGGTGGCCACAATTTAGTTCATTTCGATGATATACACGAGGCGCACCAAATTCGGTTCGTCGGTTACCGAATCGGAGGCGGAGGTGTGTTCGCGCGCGTCGTCGTGATTGATCGATGGGAGGAGAAACCGGTCGCTTACGCTCGCGGCTCAGAAATGTATCACTGACGGGAGCGGTACTTCACGTGTCGAACCAGTTTGATGGCGCGATGCTCGGGGAGTCGAATCGGTCAGTCACGCGAATCGGATATTTTTCTAAATCGTTTGGATCGAGAGATTTAGTGGATGTCGCCGACTTGCGGGTTTGCCGTTTACTGCGGTCGCCATGCTACTTCCGTACCAGGAGGGAGTTTCGTGATTTACGAAAGCGGGCCGGAAACGCGGATTCGTTTGCGCAAGGGCGATCTGGAGGAGCTGGGGATTGTGCAGCGCGTGGACCGCTCGGAAATGAAGCGGCTTCGCACGCGGTTGATTGGGGACAAGCGGCGTTGAAACGCTGGATGGGCGAACTGACTTGGGCTGGTTCGGGCGAGGCTCCGCAGGTGGTATTACGGACGCAGGCGCAGATCCGTCGCGAGGGGATGGATGCGGTCGGGTTCTGCTCCGAACGGCTGGGGATCGAGCCGGATGCTCGGCAGCGGGAGATCCTGCTGTGCCAAGCGAAGCGGGTCATTCTGAATTGCGCGCGGCAGTTCGGGAAGTCGACCATGACGGCGGCGCTGGCGGTGTTTCGCGCTATGCAAAAACCGGAGCAGATGATCCTGTTTGCGAGTCCTTCGGAGCGGCAGAGCGCGGAGTTGTTACGGAAAGCTGCGGCTATGGCGGCGCGGTTGGGAGTGCGGGTGACGGGCGATGGGAGCAATGCGCAGTCGCTGGTGTTTCCGAATGGGAGCAGGATTGTGGCGATTCCGGCGACGGAGGATACGGTGCGCGGGTTTTCGGCGGTGAACTTATTGATCATCGATGAGGCGTCGCGCGTGCCGGACAGCCTGTACCTGGCGCTGCGGCCGATGCTGCTGGTGAGCGATGGGGACGTGTGGTTGCTCAGTACGCCGAATGGGAAGAGTGGGTTTTTCTATGAGGCTTGG
>CAXSIG010000726.1:0-2997 GCA_964237255.1 uncultured Bryobacteraceae bacterium | reverse complement strand
TGACTATGCCGCCATTGAGCGCGTACTGAACGTGAATCTGTACGGCACGCTATTCATGACCAAGACATTCTTGCCGCATCTGCTGAAGCGGCCGGAAGCGCACGTTGTCAACGTGTCCAGCATGGGTGGATTCGTGCCCGTTCCCGGACAAACGATCTATTGCGCGGCAAAAGCCGCTGTGAAACTCATGACGGAAGGACTGATGTCCGAACTTGTGGCGACCAATGTGCACGTTTCTGTTGTGTTGCCCGGGGCCGTTGCGACGAACATACGGCAAAATTCAGGCACCGGCGGCGGTTCCGGCGAGAGCAGCAACAAATCTTCCAGGGCGGTAGCCGCAGCCGATGCGGCGGAGATCATCGTACGGGGCATAGAGCGCAATGCGCAACGCATTTTTGTGGGGCGGGACGCAGCATTGATGGACAAGCTCGTCCGCCTGAATCCTGGCTATGCGGCCAGCGCCATTGGAAAGAAGATGTCCGCACTGCTGCCTAGCTAGGGTTCGTTGCGGCTTTTTAAATGATTAGGGATCACTACTATGCAGAACCTGTATGCTGTTCTCCGAACACTTTTCGCCGCTTTGCTAGCCACCATTTCAATGACTGCCTCTCAAATCGATAGACCTAGGCTCGTTCTCGCTGCAGACTCAGGCTGGAAGTTTGTCCTCGGAGATCCGAGCGGAGCCGAAGCCCCTTCGTTTGACGATGCGCATTGGCGCACTGTCGATGTGCCACACGATTGGAGCATTGAAGGGCCTCCTGGAAAAGAAAATGCGACGGGACCGGCCGGCGGTTACTTTCCAGCTGGCACGGGCTGGTACCGAAAGACGTTCCACGCACCCCAGACATGGAAGAACAAACGTGTCAGCGCCGAGTTCGATGGCATATACAGAGATGCGACTGTCTATCTGAACGGTCATAAACTGGGAACCCAGCCTTACGGGTATACAAGTTTTCGATTCGACATCACGCCGGATCTGGACTTCGCGCATCCGAATGTTCTTGCGGTGAGAGTGGACAACTCGGACCAGCCGAACAGCCGTTGGTATAGCGGCTCGGGCATCTACCGCCATGTGCGGATAGTCGTTACGGACGCGGTTCACGTCGCGCCGTGGGGAGTGTTCGTTAGCACGACTCATTCATCAGCGGACACGGCGACGATTTCTATCCATACGCAAGTGCTGAACGAGAGCGCAAGCGGCACGCAAATCGCAGTGGAAAGCCGCGTCGTGGACGCGGCAGGAAAGACCGTCGGCAAAGCAGCATCCAAGTTGCAGCTAAAAGACAACGGCAGCGCGGAAGCATCACATGAAGTCGTCGTCGCGAGACCGGCGTTGTGGTCTCCGGACTCGCCGACGTTGTACCGCACCATCACGCAGGTATTAAAAGACGGCAAAGTTATCGACGAGGTGCAGACATCGTTCGGCATTCGAACGCTGTCCTGGTCGGCCGCAGGCGGATTCTTGCTGAACGGCAAGCCGGTTAAACTCGCTGGCGGCAGTGTGCACCACGATCATGGTCCGCTAGGAGCGATGGCGTTCGACCGCGCGGAGGAGCGTCGAGTAGAACTGTTGAAGGCAGCCGGATTCAACGCTGTGAGAACGGCACACAATACGCCGTCGCCCGCGTTGCTGGATGCATGCGACCGACTCGGCTTACTCGTTTTTGAAGAACCTTTCGATAGCTGGAAAACGAGCAAGGTGAAGTTCGATTATGGCCGTAATTTCGACGAGTGGTGGAAACATGACCTGTCGTCCATGGTGCTCCGCGATCGCAATCATCCATCGATTGTGATCTGGGGCATCGGCAACGAAATCCCCGATGTGTACACGCACCAAGGAGCTGGAGTTACCAGACAGATGGCTGCGCTGGTACGGTCGCTCGATCCCACTCGCCCGGTAACGCAAGCATTCCCAGGCACAACGTCGGATGCAAACCATCGGGCGGTGTTCGAGGCGTTGGATATGGTCGGCTACAACTACAACCTTGCGCTCAATCTTGCGGAAGACCACGCGGAGGCCCCGTCGCGCATCATGCTGACGACGGAATCCTATCCGGGCGATGCTTTTGAGCAGTGGCGTTTAACACACGACAATGCCTTTGTGATTGGCGAGTTCGTCTGGACCGCGATGGATTACATGGGCGAATCCGGCATTGGAGCCTGGAAATACGGGACGCCGGAGCAGGCAGCGGCTGGCGAGCAGAAAGACAAAATCGCGACGGCGCTGAAGACACTTGCGGACCAACATTTCGTTGGACTTTTAAAAGGAACGGAAGGCGTCATTGCGCCGGCAAAGGGGAACGTCGACCGGAGTGTCATGTCCGTGTTGGGATTTCTAATGTCCGGATTTCCCTGGCACGGATCCAGTTCCGGTGATATTGACCTGATCGGCCAGCGCAAGTCCCAGTCATACTATCGCGACATCCTGTGGAATGGAGGCGATCGCGTGTATGCCGCGGTCCGGCTTCCCGAGCCGGAGGATAAGAAAATCATCGCTGTTGGCTGGGCCGTTTATCCGTCGATCCCGAGTTGGACTTGGCAGGTCTCGCCGGGCAAAGAGATGCACGTGGACGTGTACTCCGCGGCAGACAAGGTCCAGTTGTTGCTGAATGGGAAGCTGATGGGAGAACAACCAACCGGAAGAGAGCAACAGCACCAAGCAACTTTCGTGGTTGCTTACGAGCCGGGCACATTGAAGGCCGTTGCGATCAGAAACAATCGCCTCGTAGCGGAAAGCGTTCTCACAACCGCGGGCGCGGCCACGCGTTTAGTACTTTCCGCCGATCGCACCACGGTTCGAGCGGATGGCCAGGATCTTTCATTCGTCACCGTCGAAGCCGTCGATCGCGACGGAGTTTTGCAGCCGAACGCAGACCACGAGATTCAGTTTTCCGTCAACGGCCCGGGCGTTATTGCAGCCGTAGGTAACGGAGATCTGCAAGACACCGCGGCTTATCAGAGTGATCACAGAAAATTGTTCGGAGGCCGCGCCCTGGT
>CAXSIG010000725.1:0-3010 GCA_964237255.1 uncultured Bryobacteraceae bacterium | reverse complement strand
AAACCCGGCCATCTGCTCATCTTCCCGAACTCATCCCGGGTTTGCACCAGAGCCACAGAATCCTACCGGAGCTTTCTCCCACAATCGGTTTCCGCGCTTGACAGGGATCTCTTTTTGACCAATCTGACCAGCCTGATCGCTCTTCTGCAAACGCAATTACAAGGGAAGCGGAAACGTCGGGCTGCTAGTTCGGCCACTTCCGACTCCTAAGCTGTCAGCATCCATCTCAAACGGCCTATGTTCAACGAAGATATCAGCGCCACCGCGGCGTCCGGGGAGAAATACCGGCAGTTGGAATCGATTTTCTCTTGCAAGGAGGACATTCAGTTTCTCCAATCGGAACCGGGTTATCACCCAAGCATCGGCCGCCGCCACCGCGCCGCCAAACGCAAACTCGCCTTTCAGTGGATCCGGGCGCTGCAACGAGATTTCGACACCGTCTACAACCGAGGTTCCCGGCTGTTAGTCAGGTCCGATCACAGCCGGCCCGATCTCGTGCGGGCTCTACTCCGACTCAAATTCCTGTTCCGAATACAAGTCCTCTTCCTGAGGCTCCGCCTCGTCTGCTACGCCCCGGTTTTTCATGAGATCCGGTTGTTGACCACCGCCTTCGAACAGATGATTGGATACTGCTGCATTATCCAACACGATTCTTCGCTGGCTTCTGAAAGTGAGCTGTAGGATTGCTGCGGAAATGACATAGCGCTCAGTTCCACATTGCGCTTTAAAATCATTTTTCAGAATAAACCTACTGAATGAACCCCCGTCCGCCGAGTCAACATCATTTGAACTGAGCGCACATCTAGTTCCCTGCCCCGTTCAAACTAGAATGATTGAACGTTCGCAGAATTGTTCGAAAGAAAATAACGGCACTCGGCCCGATACTTCCAGATCCCCACGTAGTGCCCGGTGCGTCATGTCGTCCAGCTGCTGGCTTGTAAGAGAGTTAAACGTCGACCGTACAACCCGCCTCTTGGCGGCGAAAAGCTTCTTGTATTCGTCCATATGTAGCGACTCTGAAAAGCGCAAAACTTCGGATTCTCGGTAATCGGCATAGTCAATCTCCAGTCTTGCCTTACGGGCTATGTCTTCGTTTTTTACTTGGTTCGCCTCCTTATGGAGTCTACTTTTACGGCTAGAACAGAAGCTCGCGGGGGGCTTCACATTATCGCGGATATATATTACGTAAAGTCCGGGCGGATTTTCGAGCTTACCTTTACGGTCGTTGGCAACTAGAGAATCAATATATTCAAGCTGGTCCATGACTTCCTGCTCCGGCTGCACATTGGCCAGAAGATCACGGGCTTTCTTTTCTGCGATACCACGCCGTGTTAGCTCGGAAACAAGCCCAGCGGCAACCTCTGCAAAGCCGAGAAGTCCCTGGTCGAACCTTTTCTGATGTGAGGCCGTTGCTATTCGATTAGGCGTTGCGAGAACGGGATGCTGCGCTTGGCGGTTCGTGAATGCCTTGTACTCGGTAAACGCTTTTGGGCCTGGGGTATAAAACATCTCCCAGTCTGCATTTCCATCGGCATCGTTTGTTTCTTTATAGTCAATCTTTGTAATGTAGCCTGATTCCCGGTGTGGGTGATGCAGTTTCCACATCTGTTTCTTAGCATGGTCAAAGTCGCCATATCTGACCTGGGGAGAACATTTGCAGTATTCGGAGTAAAGCATTTTTGCCCGCGGCCGAGCTCCTGCTATCGCCCCGTAGATCTGGAAGCTAAGGAGTTCATAAAAGCGCTGTGGACCTGGAGAGAGATTCTTCAGATAATCGTAGTCAAGCGGGCGGGTCTCGACATGATTGAGCAATTCTCGGTAAGGAGGATTTAGAACGATGTGGACCGCGTCGGCCTGGGTTCCGTCGGGCAGCATTTCGCCTGTGAAGAAAACCGAATATCGCGTATAGCCCATTTCGGCCCACTTTTCTTTGCCGCCCTTGGTTTTATAACGAATCTTCGCATTGATGAATGTGCTGGCATTCTGTAAGAACGCCGACTTGAGATTGGCAATGTTCGGGCCGGTATCCTGAGTACCCAGAGACCGACAAATATCGCTCAACGATCCGATCCGCACGAGTTCCGGCAAGGGGCGCCCTATTTGATCAAGTAATCGGTTGATAATAAGTGTATCGACTTTGTAGGCAAGTGGACCGGGTTGGCCGTGCTTGGTGTTGTAAGTAACTTCCCATTTAAAATCTGCGTCGCCAGCTTCGTTATGGCGCTGTAGATCGATTACCACGCTGCCCTTTCGGGAAAGGCAATGAATTGGAAACCTGGCAAGCGCAGTTTCTACACGGATGCGATTTGGCGTTGGTGGTGCTACCTGCATTGTTGTCAACTCAGTTGGCAAGCTTTTCACCTATAATAATCCAAAACACATCATCCACGAAATGTTTGTTGTTGTATAGATCTGTTTTACATCTGTTTAAATCTGTATAGGGCGGCGCGTCTTAGGCAAAGCCTAGTGTTATCAGCGTGTTGCGGGGCTGGTTGAGTGATCAGTGTCTCCTCAAATAACGGGTTTAGTCTCCCCAAATAACGCTGGGCAGTCTCCTCAATCAACGGCCCCTGTCTCCCTGAATAACGGGTGGTCTCCCCAAACAACGCCCGCCTATTTAGCTAACGTTTACCCCTAAAAAACTGCGCCAAAATACCGGGTTCCCTGCCCTGCGCAGAATAATAGAGCGCACTTGAGGCAGAATCGTCTCCTCGAACAACGCTCGGGTGATTAGCATCCATAGGTGGTGAGCATTCGATGAAGCCTTCTGGCCCAGCGATAGGGCAAAGAGTTCTTCGATCCGCTTGAGGCAATGCGGCCGAGCACATCGCGGAACCAGCCGAACGGATCGATCTCGACGAGTTCGCAGGAAGAGATGAAACTGCGCAGCACGGCCGCGTTTCTGCCGCCGTTGTCGTTCCCGAAGAAGGTTCAGTTGCTGCCTACGGCAAAACGCCGGAGATCGTCGGCGTGTACCCGCCCGAAGACAAGTTCAGCTATCGTTCCGTTC
>CAXSIG010000724.1:2030-3013 GCA_964237255.1 uncultured Bryobacteraceae bacterium | reverse complement strand
CCACGGGCCGGGCGGCAGATCGCGCTTTTCGGTTTTGCCGAATTGCGGTTGCGCCGGATCGAAGTTGAAAAGATCGTTTCCGTCTAATTCCAGCAATGTTTTCGGAATTTTCAACTCGCGCGCATCCGTCATGGAGTGCGGCACGTGGTAAAACTGCGGCGCATAGTTGATCGAGCGAAAGAACCCCGGTAGATCGTTAAAGAACGCTTCCTCGCGCCCGCCGATATACGCCTGAATGGAATGGCCGTCCGGCGTCGAGACCGTTTTCACTTGGTTCGTGTCGATGGTGGTGGCGAAGTCTCCACTAGAAAATCCTAAGAATTTCACACTCGCCTTGCCCGCCGCGTCCACCTTAACTCGAATTTCCAGCGGCTTGAAATTGCCCAAATACTTGTCCCGTACCCCATTGAAATATTCCATGAGCGATTCGAGAGTCGATGTCTTGTGGGCCGTTTTCGGCACACGTTGCGCGGGAGCCATGCGAACCCGATAAAGAATATCGGGATCCAGAACCCCCGTCGCCGGAGTAGAAGCGAAGGTAAGCGCGATGACCACCTTTTCGCCGCCCGACGTGTTGCTACTCGGGAAGCCGAACAGATCGTACAGATCCGCGCCGCTGACATCGATGTCGGAAAAAATGGTGTTTACTGCATTTGGATCATTATGGTCGGCCATGACGGTTTAACGGTTGATTGTTTATGAATTCCGGCAAACTGTCAACACCTTTTCTAAAGGAAACACCCGAGACTGCTCAGAGCGGCAGCATATCGGCTGGCAAAATCAGCCGGAGCTTACCCGACAAACGTGATAGTCGCGGTATCGTTCCCAACGGAAACGGAAGTCAGGACCTTGCCGCCCGCTGTTACCAGGTTGATTTTATCGCCCAGTTGCGGGTTCGTCGACGTTCCATTCGCGCCGCATGCAATCGCGGAGGTAAAGGTCACGGGAGTGAACTTTGGGATAGACGACGTCGGCTCTCCGCC
>CAXSIG010000724.1:1240-2020 GCA_964237255.1 uncultured Bryobacteraceae bacterium | reverse complement strand
ATTCGGCGGAACTGCCGTTGAAGTTCGCACCCGGAGGCGGCGCCAGTGTAATGGAAAAATGCTGCCCCGTCGTTTCGTTCGCGAAATAGATAGAGCCGGAAGTTTTGTTCGTCGCATATTGCACCGAGCAATAGACCTGCTGCCCTGGGCTCACGGGAAAGTTCACAATATTTGTCTGATAAACGTAATTGGGGGATCCCGACACAATCGGCGCATACCACTCGTACCAAGCCACATAACTCGCAACACCGCTCGCGCTGACTCGCTGCTGAATGCCCGCCTGCAAAACGTCGTTCGAAACGAAAAACCCATCTAGGCCGATCCAGGACGAAGAATTCCATCCGCCTTCGGTGCCCTGCGGCTCCGGTGGTTTCGAAACTGCGGGAATGTGCCAATACCCGATAATTCCGTTCCAGGAACCCGTCTTAGTTCCCGCTCCGGACCACGCTGTGTTGTTGTAAGTATTCTCGGTAACTTTGTGGAGCGGCGCCCGCAAATTGTGCGTGATCCCGATTTGCGGATGCATCTCCGGAACAATGCGATCTTTTTCCAGCCACTTGCGGGAAAACAGCTTGTCCCATGCGGCCTGCATACCCGGCTTATCTCCCGCGGCTGGCTTACGCCAGAGTATTCCATGTTTGATTAAGTCAAGCTGGCTGGCCGTCTTCGGGTCGAAAGTGTCCGGGACAGCGGCCGGAATATAAACGCCGGTCAGATTGGTGGTATGCAGTTCAAAGGGTACTTTGGTGCGGAACGCTTCCGCGTTATGAAGAAATGCGG
>CAXSIG010000724.1:0-1230 GCA_964237255.1 uncultured Bryobacteraceae bacterium | reverse complement strand
TCCTTGCCCGGATAGTGACAGTTCACCAAAAAGCGTTTCAATCCCTTTGTCTAAACTCTTGAGCGGGTTGAAAAAATCGCTACGGCACTGCTCAACACCACAATCAACAACATCGACCAGCGCAGCGTAACCGCTTGGGCTAGGAAACCGATCGCAGGCGGACCCACAAAGAAACCGAGATAACCCATCGTGGTAACTGTTGCGATTGCAGCGCCTTCGCCCACGCCCGGAACCGTGGCCGCCCCTCGATAGAGAATCGGAACTACCACGGAGAAGCCAGCCCCCACCGCCGCAAAACCGATCAATCCAATCAGCGGCGTGCCCACCAGCAGTGCAACCAGCAGTCCCACCGTCGCGATTCCGCTTCCCGCCTGCAGTACCATTTTTCCGCCGAAGCGGTGAATCATCCAGTCGCCGCTAAACCGGCCCGCGGTCATTGCCGCGGAAAAGGCCGCGAAGCCCAATGCCGCATAGGAACTGCCGCCGCGCTGCACCAGATAGATTCCGGTCCAGTCCGCCATAGCCCGCTCTCCAAAGAGAACGCAGAAGGCGATCGCGCCAAGTCCCAGCAAAGCCATAGGTGGCAGTTGAAAGCGAGTGTCCGATGCTGGGCGGAAAGCCGGAGCCGTCGGCTCAAATAGGGGAGCGACACAGAATGCAGCGACTGCCAGAATCACAGCAGCGAATACAAAGTGTGTTTCCAAATGTAGCCCCGCGCGGATTGCGAGCACCCCCATTGCGGCGCCCACCATTCCGCCCGCGCTAAACATTCCATGAAATAGTGACATCACCGGACGGGGCGCTTCACGATCCGCCACCGCACCGAAAGCGTTCATCGCAATGTCCATCGCGCCCCCCGCGATGCCGTAAACGAACAGGGCGCCGGTCAGCATCGGTAGAGTTCCTGCCAAACCGAGCAACGGGAGAATAGCGGGAAATAGGACGGAAGAAGCGATCAGGACGCGTCGGCCCTCCACCCGCGCGAGTAGCCACCCTGTAAACGGCATCGAAAGCATGGCACCCACGGCGCTCCCCAATAAAGCCAAGCCGAACGGTCCCATCGGCGCCCCAAGTCCAATCTGAATTTGCGGGATGCGCGATACCCAAGTGGCGTCGGTAAGTCCATGGATTAGAAACAGAAGAATTATGCCGAGTTTTCGCTGCGCATGTTTCTCCGCCACTGTAAGATTGGAGCATGAAGATCAGCCGAAACATTGCCGTAACCGCTCT
>CAXSIG010000723.1:0-3015 GCA_964237255.1 uncultured Bryobacteraceae bacterium | reverse complement strand
CACCAGGAAATTGCGGACGATATCGAAGCGCGCTTCATCAAGATGGGCCGCCAGATGCCGGAGATCAACAAGCGCCAGGCGATGGTGATCGAAGGCGCGGACATCCTCTCGAACGATCGTGGAACCGCTCCCGGCCAATGGCTGGAGCATGAAGGAAAGTGGCTGATCCTCCTGCCCGGACCACCGCACGAACTGAAGTCGATGTTCGCCCGCGAATGCATCCCCAGGCTCTCGGAGCGTGTCCCGAAACAAGCGATCCTCACCCAGATCTACCGGATAGCTGGAATGTCGGAATCGGACCTGGACCAGACGATCTCCCCGGTGTACAAGAAGTACGAAAACCCGGTAACCACGGTGCTAGCCCACGCCGGAGACATCCAAGTCCACCTACGAGCAAGATGCGCGACAGAGCAGGAAGCGACGGCGCTGCTGAAAGAAGTCGGCTCTCAAGTAGAAGAAAAGCTAGGAGACCGAATCTATTCAAGAGACGGCAAGTCGTTAGAAGAAACAATAGCGGCGATGCTCAACGGAGCAACCCTGGCGACAGCCGAAAGCATGACCGGCGGAAGCCTGGCAGACCGCCTGACTTCCGTCCCCGGAAGCTCGCAATGGTTCATAGGCGGCTACGTGACGTACACGAAGCAGATGAAGATAGAAGTGCTGGGCCTTCCCGCCGACCTCATACCGGTAAGCCACGAAACAGCTGAAGCGATGGCGCAAGCCGCCCGCACGAAAACCGGCGCAACGTACGCGCTCTCCATCACCGGCAACGCCGGCCCGACAACGGACGGCGACCAAGCCCCGGTAGGCAAAGTCTACATCGCCATTTCTGATGAACGCGGCACCGAAGTAGTAGAGCGCCAATTCATCGGCGACCGTCCCCGCATCCGAGCCTTCGCCGGTCAGTGGGCGCTCGACTTACTCCGCCGAAGAATCGGCTCCACGTAACGAAACACAGTGTCCGCAACCATTGCGTTGCCCTTCGCCGTTGGATGAATGCTGTCCTGCTGCATCAGCCCGTTCGTCGCAGGACCACCCGCGACTTTATCGAGCAAAAACGGAATGCGCACCAGCTTGTACTGCTGCGCCAGATCGACGTAGATCTTCTCGAACGAATGAATGTAATCCGGCCCGTAGTTCCGGGGGAGGGTCATACCCGCAAGCACCACTTCGGTCCCGTTCTTTTGCAGAGCCTGGATGATCTGAGCCAGATTCTCTTTCGTCCCGGCTACAGGCAGCCCGCGCAACCCATCGTTGCCGCCGAACTCCAGAATCACCACCGAAGGATGCACACCCAGCACATCCCGTAACCTCTCCACGCCGTCCGTGGTGGTATCCCCGCTCACGCCCGCATTGACGACCCGAAACTTGTACCCCTTCGCATCGATCAGCTTTTGCAGGAAGTCCGGATAGCTCTTGCCCGCTTCGGCCCCGTATCCAGCCGACAGGCTGTCGCCAAAGGCCACCACAGCCGGACGCGTCTCCGCAGCCGCAGCGAACCAGGCAGCCAGAATACTCGTAACCCATATAGATGTCATATTGAAAGAGAGGAAGCCCTCATACCGCACCCCATCATCTCCGTCACCGACCTGCGCCGAACCATCACGAATGGCGCGCACAGTGTAGAAATTCTGAAGGGCATATCGTTCGATGTGCCTGTCGGCCAGTTCGTTGCAATCATGGGAGCATCCGGCAGCGGCAAAAGTACCCTTCTCGGACTCTTAGCCGGTCTCGACACGCCCACCGCCGGAAGCGTCGTCCTAGATGGCGAAGACATCAGCGGCTTGGCCGAAGATAAGCTTGCCGTAGTGCGTGGCCGCAAGATCGGTTTCGTCTTCCAGTCTTACCACCTGATCCCCACCCTGACGGCTCTCGAAAACGTTTTGCTTCCCGCGGAACTCAACAATAAAACGGAAGGAGCGGATGCCCGCGCCCGCGAACTCCTGGAACGCGTAGGCCTCACCACGCGCCAGTCACACTACCCGGTGCAACTCTCAGGCGGCGAACAACAGCGCGTAGCGCTGGCTAGAGCGTTTATGGTGCATCCCCCCATCCTTCTGGCCGACGAACCAACCGGCAATCTCGACAGCACGAACGGCTCTCACATTCTCGATCTCCTCCTTGATCTGAACCGTCGCGAAGGAACCACGCTGGTCCTGGTCACCCACGATGCCGCGCTAGCCAAACATGCCGATCGCCGCATCGTCCTGCGCGATGGTCTGGTCACAAGCGACGATTGGAGCCCTTCCTATGCCGAGCCAACTGCGAACGTTCTCTAACATCGCGTGGCGCGAGTCACGCGCGTCCGCAGCGAAGTTCACGTTCGTTGTCTTAGCTGTAGCGCTCGGAGTCGCATCGCTCACCGGAGTACGCGGCTTCAGCCGAGCCTTCCAATCCGTTCTTCTCCGCGAAGCCCGCAGCCTGATGGCAGCCGACCTTTCCGTTCGAGTTTTCGCGCTGCCTTCGCCCGCCCAGACCAAAGCGATGGATGCGCTCGGATCGCAAGGAGTCGTGCGCACGTGGGTGACGGAGACCATCACGATGGCTTCGGGATCACCCGACAACCCGCCGGTACTCACATCGGTAAAAGCCGTCGACCCAAAACTGTACCCCTTTTACGGAACTGTCAAGCTTAATCCCCCGGCTTCCATCGCCACCGAACTGACCGCGAACACCTGTGCCGTCTCCGAAGACTTGCTCCTCCGTCTTCATCTGAAAGCCGGCGATTCCGTCCGCATCGGCGGCCAGCCCTTCCGAATCCTGGGCAAGACGGAAAGCGAGCCGGACCGCATGAACGGATCGCTAAACGTGGGCCCCCGCATTTTGATGTCGCGAGAGGGTTTAGAACGCGCTGGCTTGCTGATTCCGGGAAGCCGCGCCTCAGAGCGATTCCTGTTTAAGCTCCCCCCGCTAGCGTCTGTAGAAACCATCCGCGCCGAACTGAAGCGCCAATTCCCCGAGTCGCTAATCACGGATTTCCGCCAAACCAACCCCGCGGTAGAACAAGGTCTGGAA
>CAXSIG010000722.1:0-3023 GCA_964237255.1 uncultured Bryobacteraceae bacterium | reverse complement strand
GGATAGCCAGTCTGTAAAGACAACGGAGCGCGGAGGCGTTCGGGGATTCGACGGCCACAAACGAGTGAAAGGCCGCAAACGCTACATTCTGGTTGACACACTCGGTATTCCGATCGCATGCCGGGTGGAACCGGCCAACATGTCTGATCAACGTGGAGCGGAGCGTTTACTCGGTGGCCTGGGATTAATGTTTCCAAGCATTCGCATCATCATGGCCGACGCCGGACACCAGAGTCGCAAGCTGGCACGTCAGCTCCTGCAGCAAGACGGTTGGAAGCTTGTGATCGTGAAACGTGGACAGCGCGCGTTCAAGGTCACCGGCCTGACCTGGATCGTGGAACGCAGCTTCGCCTGGCTCGGCCGGAATCGCCGAATGAGTAAGGATTACGAGTACATGGTGCAAACGTCAGAAACCATGATCGACCTTGCCACCATCCGTCTCATGCTCAATCGCCTGACCTGCTCCTGATGCTTCTCAAACACCCTCTGAGCTTCATTATGTTCTCGTCGTGGCCCTCAACCGCGATACCATGCTGCAATGCTCCCGATCAGAACCGCTTTCTTCCTGCTCTGGGCTGTTGCTGCGGTTTGCGCGCAAGACATCAGCGGAGATTGGCAAGGGACCATTAAAACGGGTAATCAAGAGACAGGTCGGTATCGCTACCTGCTTCATATTGCCGAAGAGCTGAATGGGTCTCTAGGAGGTACGATCCGTAGCATCGATCAGCGCCTTGATTGGGAGTCAGCAATTCCCTTGCGATCTCTCAATGTACAAGGTTCGCAACTGAAGTTCACTATTAGCGCTCCCGATCGAAGCTATGAAGGAGTGATAGCGACTGATGGTGCTTCGATAACGGGAGCTTGGATCGGCCAGTCACGCAAGCTCGAGTTTGTACGTCCGACGGAGAAGACCAGATGGCGCGATACGTCGCCCCACTCCTCGCAGTTTTTTACGGTCGATCACGGCGTGAAACTTGAGGTCCTTGATTGGGGAGGGTCCGGGCCGCCGATCATCTTGTTAGCAGGGCTTGGCAACTCGGCCCACATATACGATACCTTCGCGCCCAAACTGAAGCCTACTAACCATGTTTACGGAATTACTCGTCGCGGTTACGGGGCGTCGAGCGTTCCGGAATCGGGCTACACGGCCGACCGGCTGGGTGACGATGTGCTGGCCGTAATAGAAGCGCTTAAGTTGGATCGCGCAGTGCTGGCGGGACACTCTGTCGCGGGCGAAGAGTTAAGTTCTATCGGATCACGAGAGCCCGCCAAGGTTTCCGGGCTGATCTACCTTGATGCGGGTTACTCGTACGCTTACTACGATTCCTCTATTTGGAAATTTCGACATGGATATGCGCGATGTTAGCCGGAAGCTGCAGCAATTAGAGGCAGGCATGCTGCCCCAGAACGCGAGAAAGGTGATTCATGAGCTTCTGGCGGATAGCCTACCGGCGTTTGAAAGGGATCTGCGAACTCGCGAGAAAGAACTGGCATCGGTTTCCCCTTTACCGCCCGGAGCTGCACCACCTTCGCGCCCGCCATTCCAGGACGATGCAATCGGAGCAGGGTCGCAGAAATACACGCATATACCGGTACCGATTCTCGCCGTATACGCTATTCCTCATGTGCCGCCCGCAGGAATGCGAAACGATCCCGCTGCATTGGCTGCTTACGATGCTCAGGAAGAAACGTCTTTCGGCCGGCAAGCGAAGGCGTTCGAGGCCGGTCTCCCCTCGTCTCGGGTCGTCCGGCTGCCACATGCGGACCACTACGTTTTTCTTTCCAACGAAGCGGATGTCCTTCGCGAGGTCAACGTGTTTCTAAAAGTCCTCGTTAAACAATAAGCGCTATTCACTTACGGCTTGACCCAATGCCACGTCAGTTTCCGGTAGTCCGACTTGAACAATCGGTGAGGATTCATGGCTGTGGGGCTCCTTATGGTTCCGATAACGGGCAAGTATGTAAAATTACGACCCACTGCTTTTATTGTGCGTGTCAAATATCCAGAACGAAAGCGCGCGCCGGAAGACCCGTTGCCTGTTGCAAAGCGAGCGCATAAAGCTGCACTTGTGCTTGATGCCGTTTTTCCGCCCGGCCCGTTTTGTAATCCACAACTGTCCACGCACTTCCATCAGACCAGGCGACGTCAATCACACCTTCGATTATTTCGCCGTTGGCGAGCGCGACACAGATCGGATACTCGCGGTGAATTTCCACTGGTTGGACCGGGTTAATCAGCGGGTGTTGCATGGTCGCGTAAGCGAGGGCCACAGCGGTCGTGATCTCACGCTCTGTTGCACCGATACGTCGCCCGTGTAGTTCGGCGAGCCATTCTGTTGCCGAACGGTTCCATGACTCCAGAAGAATATGCACGAGACGGCCAAAGGTGCGGGTTGCTGGCCGCTGGCCTTGCCATTCAACGGTGACGATCTCAAACGGAATTTTCGCAACTTCGGGGATTATTCTCGCTTCACTCGCCAGTACCTTCGTTATGGTTGGCTGCTGTCCTGTTTGGATAAGCGCCGCGCGGGTATCGCGCCATGAATTCCACCTAGCCATACCGGCAGCACGTTGCGCTTCAGTGCCATCGAGTAACTCACCGCGGTGAAGGCCGGATGCTCCGTCAGGCTCGGGAGAAAGCAGCCGCGGGTCGAACCAGAACACACGATTGCCGCCCCCGAGATCATACATGCCCGGCCGAATGGAAAGGGCGTCCTCTTGGCCCTGCGGAAAATCGAGCACGGTCGCGCGACCGATCGTTTGGAGATGAGGGAACGTATCTGGAGTTGTCATAAGCGAGACGAACCGCCTCGGCTCGATCCTCGGCTGCCTCCTCGTCTTCATGGTCCTGCAATTCCCAAGGAGCCCAGGAGCAGAGTTTCTGGGCGCACAAGCGTCGCGCGGAATCGACATAACGGTCACAGCCGGACTGTTGGGTAGCCGGGGTGGTCATATCGGCCAGGATCACAACCGGAAACTCGAGCCCCTTCGCCGCATGAGCGGTCATTACCTGGACGCAGTTG
>CAXSIG010000721.1:0-3030 GCA_964237255.1 uncultured Bryobacteraceae bacterium | reverse complement strand
CGACGCCGCGACCCGCAAGCGCATTTCCAGCGCCTTCGGTGGAGCCATCACCGGCAATGACCGCAGTGCTCTTGCGATTTCCGGTTCATTCATAGACATTCCCGTAGTTTCAGCTCCGGACTGATGCGTGCCGCCAACTGCTTGCGGAGTGCATCGCGTCCTCGTAAGATCCTGCTCTTCACCGTACCCATGGAGATTTGCAAAATATCTGCAATCTCTTCGTAACTTAAGTCTTCCACATCACGCAACACCACGGCTTCCCGAAATGAGGGATTGATGCGGGTGAGAGCTTCCTCAATCAACGAATGCTTCTGGCTGTCGAAAGCGCGGTCATAAGGCGACCGGCCCGCATCGGCCAAGGAGCGGTCCCGCGGTTCGGAATCCTCAAATTCTTCCTGTAGGCCGACTTCTTTGTGCCGATGCCGAAACAGCCATCGCCTGCGGTTGTGACTTTCATTGACCGCAATCCGGTAAATCCAGGTTCGAAGACTGCTCTTGCCCTGGAAGTGGCTCACATTACGGAACACCTTCAGGAACACTTCCTGGGTGACATCGCAAGCGTCGCCAGGATCGTTGAGAAGCCGGTACGCCAAGTTATATACCGGCTGTTGGAAGCGTGAGATCAGCCGTTCGTAACTCGATTCTTCGCTTGCGCGCAGGCCCTCAACCAGCCGAAGGTCCTCATAGGACAGCGCGCCCTCTACCGAGGTATGCGCCAGATCAAAGGTGAACGGCGTAGTCACTTGGCGACTCTTATTCTATTCGACACCCACTGCGGCGGCTTTGTTCCCGACGGGATACGCAGGCTCATTTTGTACTTCCGCGATTTGCAAATTGTGCCGCATCGTGTGAAGACCAAGTGCTACAAGCCAACTGTAAGCACTGATATTGCCAAGTACCGGGTGAGGCGCAAAATGCCGCTTCAACGGCGCGTCAGTGGTTTCAGCGAAGGCGATCGTTTTCGCGCGCTCCTCACGGAATGCCGTCAGCACTTCCTCGCGCGCCCTCTCTGACTTCGGATGGAGCATCTCCGGCGCGTTGACCTTTCCGGCCCGGTTAAGTAATCCCGGCCGCAACTGATCGACGCCGCGGTGGTGCGCCTCCCAATCCGGGTTCGGCGGAGCGTTCAACGCGACCGAAATGCGCATTAGGATGCGAGGCTCAATGAGCGCAACGTGTTCCGCTGTTTCACCGATACTCCATCGGTCCGGCGCAGGCTTGAACCTCCACTGCTCATCCGAAACACCATTGAGCAGACGGAGCATTTCGCCCTCGGAGTCACGCAGCAGGGCCAGCATCTCCTCACGTTCAGGCTGAGTGAGCGACATGGACCGATTTTGGCATAGGCCGGGACAGGCGTCCTAACGTCCAGGCTAAAAGCAACGCGACAAGCGGGTCCGTGATCTCCGCGACGTGATTAGGAAGATAAATCTGAGTTATTTCGATCGCAGCAAGAACCGACGATACGACTACCGCCGCGACTCGTAGTGACACAGCCGATTCGCGCAGGAGCCAGACGGCTGCTCCGTACTGAAACACTTTGCGAAGAAATATGGTGAATCCACTTTCCCAATCCGTCGAGAAAAGAGGGCGGAGCGGCACCCAGTTGAAACTGGCCGCTTTGGCCGACAGATGAAAGGGCGATAGTCCGGTCCACGTAACGGAAATCAGTACGAGAACTGCCAGTATGCGGTCGTGACGTTTGGGATCGCCGAAGAACGCCACCCACAGGGCCCAAGCCGCCAGGAACGCCGCCCATTGCATCCATCCGGATGTCAGTCCGGTGATGAGGAATCGGAAGGGTAAGACTAACCCAAGTAGCGGGAAAAGGCTGGGGTTCACCAATCGGCCGGCCACCAACCACATCACCATCAGGGCGAAAAACAAAGCCGGCGCGAAAGGCTCCAGAAAGAAACCGGAAAGCTTGTATTTCAGGTGGGTCCTGCTGACGTCCGGAATGAGCGGGAACAGCATGGCGCCCAGCCAGCACGCTAGCAGGAACAGGGAGGCCGTCATCCGGCCTTGTCTTCCGCGCCGCGGGACCATGGTCCCAATCAGGATTCCGATTAGCGCGCCCAGAATATTGGTCGCGATATCTACGGAACTGGTGAACCGACGTGCATCGTAAAACTGCACAATCTCGATAGAAGTGGAGAGAGCGGCGGCCAGCAGAAGCGGGGCGGCAAATCGAATGAGGCGCGCGTACCGGGCCAGCCATAGATAAGCGGCGACTCCAAAAGGGATATAAATCGCAATATTAACCGCCGCGTCGAACAGCTCAAATCGATTTCCCGAGAACTGCCAGGAGTAGATCAGCGCCTGCAACGGACCGCCGGGGTAACGCGGGCCGTGAAATTGCCATGGGTAGAGCGAACCGTAAATCAGCAGCGCCGTTACGGCGAGGAGAACGCGGAACACGCTAGACCGCCAACCATCCGAATGCCTCAGGCCCAATCCCGAAGCGGCGTCCGCTCCTTGCGGCTTCCGTTGCCATGCGGGACACGATGTGCCTCTGGAACGTCGGATCGTGCCACTCAAGGTAGCCCTGCTTCTCACTAATGCGAAGAGCTGCGTCGCGCGTCGTCGCTCCTTGCGACTTGGTTTCGCGTGTGTGCAGCGGGTCAGCGATTACTGAAGTCTCCGTTGCGTGGAGCGCCGCTTGGACCAACGCTTCCGGATCGCAGGGAAGGATGGGAGCGAGCGTGGCGTGGACCGCGATTCCAGCGCCTCTTAGTGCTTCGATGACGGTCCACCGTTCCGCTATCGAAGCGCAGTGTGGTTCGTACAGGGCCCGTACATCATCGCGATCCGTAGTCACGGAAAAGCTTACCTGCAGGTTGCGAATGCGGCGCAACAGTTCAAGATCCCGCAGGATCAGCGGTCCTCTGGTTTGAATCGCGAACGTAGCGGGCGGACGGTCGATAACCGCCTCGAGCAGGCCAGGCATGGAGCATTCGGATACCTCGGCCGGCTGGTAAGGATCGACTAAGGGTGAACAGTAGATCCGTTGCTCCGGCCGAAGTTCCTTGC
>CAXSIG010000720.1:0-3040 GCA_964237255.1 uncultured Bryobacteraceae bacterium | reverse complement strand
TGCAGGGCGCGGTGTACCAGATGCTGAACCACGGTGTCACGACCGGCTGCCTGTTCCTGCTCGTAGGATTTTTCGAGCAGCGCCGCGTATCGCTTGAGATCGCAGATGCTAGCGGTCTGGCAACCACGGCCCCCTGGTTTTCCACCGCATTTCTCATCGCAACCCTCGCCAGCATCGGACTTCCTTTGCTGAACAATTTTGTCGGTGAATTTCTAATCCTCCAAGGGGCTGCACAGGCTTATTTTCCGTGGGCCGTCTGGGCCGCTCTCGGCGTGATTCTCTCCGCCTGTTATATGCTCTGGATGTATCAGCGCGTTTTCTACGGCCAAGCTCGCGAACCGTTCCCCGACCTTCGACTTCGCGAATGGGCTTGCGTTCTCCCCCTGATAATCGCGATGTTCTGGATGGGCATCGGCACCGAGACGTTCCTCCCCGCCATCTCATCGTCCGATACACAATTGCTGGAACAGACGCGTGCCAACGAACCCTTTCGCGCAATGGTGACCAATGGCCACTGAACTTTTTCCACCGGGGCTGATGCCTCCCCAGGAGGATATTGTTCGGATCCTGCCCGAGCTGATCTTGGGGTCAGCGGCGACGCTGATGATGGTGTTGATACCACTCGTCAAGAACAAGCTGTCCGCATTTTTCGGGAACTTTTCGATTGCTGCAATTATTACGGCAATGATCGGCGCGGTGTTTGCCGGCTCGGTTCCGGGATCTCCCTCGAACATACTTGATCCTCGCCTCGCTTTCTCAAATCTGATAATCGTGGATGATTTCGCCACTTTTTTTCGCATCCTGGTACTCGCAGTCGGAGCAGTCAGTATCCTCTCCTCCTACCAATTTCTTCGTCGCGATGGGGTGGAGACCGGCGAGTTCCATGCTTTGCTTTTGTTTTCGCTTTCCGGGCAGTGCCTCATGGTGGCATCCAACTCACTGATCATGATTTTCATCGGTCTTGAGATTTCCTCCATTTCCACTTATATCCTGTGCGGCTATCTTCGGGATGATCGTCGAGCCAATGAAAGCGCCCTTAAATACTTCTTGTTGGGTTCTTTCGCAACAGCATTTTTTCTGTACGGAATAGCAATTATCTTTGGCGCAACATTTGTTACGGACATTCTATTGATTCATCGTGCCCTAACTTTCGACCATCCGGCTCCCGCTGCCATGGTCGGCATCGCGATGGCGCTGATGTTCGTCGGTCTCGCATTCAAAGTTTCCGGCGCGCCCTTCCACATATGGGCCCCTGATGTTTACCAGGGTGCACCAACTCCTGTGACTGCATTCATGTCCGCCGCCCCGAAAGCCGCTGCGTTCGCCATCTTCTTTCGGATCTTCATGACGGCTTTCGAATCGCAATCGCGCGTCTGGGAGCCGATGGTTTGGCTTTCCGCACTGCTTTCCATGACGATCGGCAACTTCGCGGCGCTGCTCCAAAACAACGTAAAGCGCATGATGGCGTATAGCTCCATCGCTCATGCCGGTTACGTTTTGGTCGCCTTAGCGGCTCGGTCCGAAATCGGAACCGCCGCCGCGATGTTCTATCTTGCTGCGTACGCTTGCATGAACATCGGCGTTTTCGCCGTGATCGTTCACCTGTCGGGGAAAGGGGAACGTCATCTTTCTATCGACGATTTCGCCGGCTTGGCAACCCGCCAACCGTTAACCGCGGGACTGCTCAGTGTCCTGCTTCTCTCCCTGATCGGCGTCCCTCTTACAGGCGGTTTCTTCGGGAAGTTCTATATCTTCAAGGCTGCGCTTCAATCCAACTTGATCTGGCTCACGATTCTGGGCCTCTTAAACAGCGCAGTCGCGGCTTACTACTACCTCCGACTTATTGTAATGATGTACATGCGCGAACCGACCGAGTCCACCGCGCAAGTGGAACCGCTCCCGCTTACCCTGCAGGCGGCTCTGATCCTGCCCGTTTTAGGAACATTCCTTTTGGGAATCTTTCCCGGCGCGCTGATCCAGTTTGCAAATCAGTCGGCGTCGTTCATTCGCTGACCGTCGTATTCGAATCCGGCTTAGCGGGACCAGTGGCATCGTGGTTTCCTGTAGCGGAACTTTTAGGACCGGACCTCCCAATAGCGATTCATCGCCGCGCCAGTACCGGCCCGGGTGAACTGGCCGCGCTGGCGCAGGAACTGAAAATCACCTTATCCCGATCCGCGATTCGTCCACCGTATATTCTGGTTGGCCATTCGTTCGGAGCACTGGTGATTCGACAGTACGCTGCTCTTTACCGGGACGACGTCAAAGGTTTGCTTTTTGTCGATGGTCTCCCTCCGACAACCACCATTGCACCCACCCTGCTCTACAAAGCTCGGTGGAGCGTTCGCCTCCTGCAGCTTCTCGCCACATTTAGCGCAGCGGGACCCTTGCTCCGAATCGCGACACCTTACAGTCAGGCTGTGGAATGGGCCTTTACTGAACTGAAAAAATATCCTCCGGTGCAGCAGCACAGCATTCACGCCGAATGGAACACGCCCGATTTCTATCGCTCAGCCTCCCGCATCCTGAACACACTGCCCGAGAATCTCCGCGCAGCGCAACAAATAAACGTTCCTGCCGAGATACCCTCGATCTTCCTACATTCCGACTACCCAGCCGCCAACGGCCGGCACATCGACGAAGCGGGTCACTGGATCCAGATCGATCGGCCCTCGGCAGTGGCCGATGCCATCCGCGAACTCGCTGCCATGCCATAATCGGTGAGAAGGGCGTTTAGCTCAGCCGGTTAGAGCGTCTGCCTTACAAGCAGAAGGTCCGCGGTTCGATCCCGTGAACGCCCACCATCGCCTTACTCTCCCGTCCCTAATATAAATGCCGAACGGCGCCGATTCTGCATCGGCCGAGTCTATGGTGTTGAAAGCACAGTGAATTTAGACATTTCACTTCTGGTGACTCGATTAGATTCCCGCGTACCAGGAGTAACCACCTTCGGGAGATCCTGACCCGAGACCCTTCCCGAACTTTTGTAGATCGTCAGTGAGCGTAAGCCGCGTAATGTACTTGACGCTTTTATAGCCAA
>CAXSIG010000719.1:0-3046 GCA_964237255.1 uncultured Bryobacteraceae bacterium | reverse complement strand
CTATCAGGCGATCTTCGAATAGGCGATCACTGGTAGCGATGATTACGCCGATTCGATCAAAGAAGCCGAGGCGAAAGGCACATCGGACCCGATGACGCTCTTCGAGACCCTGGCAGTGCCCGATATTCAGCAGGCCGCTGACGCGCTTCAGGGAGTTTACGAAAAGACCAAGAAGCTGGACGGGTATGTCAGCTTGGAAGTCTCGCCCTATCAGGCCCGCAACACGGAAGCGACGCTTTCCGATGCCCGGCGCCTTTGGAGCGACGTGAAGCGTCCGAACCTGATGATCAAAATTCCGGGGACTCCGGAAGGGATTCCCGCTTTTGAACAGGCGATTTCGGAAGGGATCAACGTCAATGTGACGCTGCTATTTTCGAATGACGCTTATGAAAAAGTCGCGCTTGCCTACATTTCCGGTTTGGAGAAGCGGCAAGGCGATCTCAGCGGAATTGCCAGCGTCGCGAGCTTCTTTATTAGCCGTATCGACGCAGCGGTCGACGCGCTACTTCAGAAAGAAATCGACAACATGGCGGACACTGGCGAGCAGCAGCTTGCGAAGAGCCTGCTTGGCAAGGTAGCGATCGCGAACGGCAAGTTGGCCTACAAGCGGTTCAAAGAACTGTTCTCCGGCGAGCGCTGGGAGAAGCTGAAAGCCCGTGGCGCGCAACCGCAGCGGTTGCTTTGGGCGTCCACCAGCACGAAAAATCCCGAATATCGGGACGTGATGTATGTGGAAGAGCTGATTGGACCGTTAACCGTGGATACGCTGCCACCCGCTACTTTCGACGCATTCCGCGACCACGGTAAGCTGCGCAACAGTCTGGAAGAGAATGTCGATGCCGCAGCCGCCACCATGGCGAACCTGAAAAAGGCGAATATCGATATCAACACCGTCACCGACAAGCTTCTGGTGGACGGTTTGAAGCTCTTCAGCGAAGCGTTCGATAAACTGCTGAACGCTCTTGACGCCAGATGCAAGCCCGGTGCGAAGCCGAAGACCGAGAACCAGACTTACAAGCTGGAGGCCGACGCCGAAAAAAAAGTAAAGGCGTCACTGGCTGAGTGGCAAACCACAGGGTTGGTTCGCCGCATGTGGGCCGGTGACGCCAAAGTTTGGACTGGCGACGACGAAGGCAAGTGGCTCGGTTGGTTGACCGTAACAGACGACCAGCTTGCACATATGAACAACCTGGACGAAGTGGTGGTCCAGGTCAAGGACGGCGGTTTCACTCATGCCGTCCTGCTGGGAATGGGTGGGAGCAGTCTGTGTGTGGAGGTTTTGGAAAAGACTTTCGGCAGCGCGCCGGGATTTCCGAAATTCCACGTGTTAGATTCCACGGACCCCGCACAGGTGAAAGCGATTGAAGATTCGGTCGACTTAGCGAAAACACTCTTCATCGTGTCGAGCAAGAGCGGCAGCACGCTGGAGCCGAACATCTTCAAGCAGTACTTCTTTGAGCGCATGGCGCAAACCGTAGGGGCGGGGAAGGCCGGCCGGCATTTCTTCGCGATTACGGATCCGGGCTCCAAGATGGAGCAAGTCGCGAAAGCCGATAGTTTCCGGTGCGTGTTCCATGGGCTTCCGTCGATTGGAGGGCGTTACTCCGCCTTATCGAACTTCGGCATGGTGCCTGCCGCCGCGATGGGGCTTGACATTCGCAAGCTGCTGGATAAGACGGAGGAAATGGTTCAATCGTGCACCAGTTGTGTGACGACGGACCATAACCCCGGCGTGATTCTCGGGACTATTCTGGGGACGCTCGCTAACGCGGGCCGAGACAAGGTCACCATTATCACGTCGCCGGCGGTCGCGGACCTCGGCGCGTGGCTGGAGCAGTTGATGGCGGAATCTACGGGTAAGGAGGGCCATGGCTTAATCCCGGTGGACCGAGAGCCGATCGGCAATCCTTCGGTGTACGGCAAGGACCGCGTGTTTATCTACGTGCGGTTCAAGCCGGAACCGGACATGGAACAGGATTTGGCTGTGAACGCTTTGGCTCAATCGGGTCAACCGGTGGTCACCATCACGATGGAAGACAAATATGACTTGGGTCAGGAATTCTTCCGTTGGGAGATTGCCACGGCAGTCGCAGGTTCGTTAATCGGAATCAACGCCTTTAACCAGCCCGATGTGGAGGCGAGCAAAAACGCGACTCGCAGCCTGACGACCGAGTATGAGAAGAACGGTTCGCTTCCCCCGGAGAATCCGATCTTTGAAGCTGCCGGCATCAAGCTGTATACCGACGAAGCTAATGCCTCGCAATTGGGCAAGAAGAATTCGATCGGCGAATACATCAAAGCTCACCTGGACCGGGTAAAGGACGGCGACTACTTTGCGCTACTGGCATACGTTCAGATGAATTCACTGCACGACAAACAGTTGCAGAGTATCCGAACGGCGGTCCGCGACCATAAAAAGGCGGCGACGTGCTTGGGCTTCGGACCGCGATTCCTTCACTCAACGGGACAGGCCTATAAGGGTGGCCCGAACAGCGGCGTGTTTCTGCAGGTGACCTGCGACGACGCGCACGATATTCCCGTGCCGGGCCAGAAGTATACGTTCGGGACTGTTAAAGCAGCGCAGGCGCGCGGCGATTTAGCGGTTCTGGAGGACCGGAAGCGGCGGGCCTTGCGGGTTCACCTGGGCAGCGATGTTCATGCGGGATTAGCAGTATTGGAAGCGGCCGTTCGAGAAGCACTGGTCTAAGAAAAAGGACAAATCGAAAATGCAGATGGGAATCATAGGACTGGGCCGAATGGGCGCAAACATGGGCCGGCGCTTAATACGCGGCCGCCATGAGATCTTCGGCCTTGATCCGGATCAGAAAGCCCTGGACGCTTTTACGAAGGACGGGGCCAAAGGTTCGACAGACGTGGACCAATTCATCGGAATGATGGCTAAACCACGGACCATCTGGATGATGGTGCCGGCGGGCGACATCACGGAAAGCACAGTCCTGAAACTGGCCGAGAAACTGGACAAGGACGACACGATCATCGATGGCGGCAACTCCTATTACAAAGACGATGTTCGGCGCGCGAAGAT
>CAXSIG010000718.1:1350-3058 GCA_964237255.1 uncultured Bryobacteraceae bacterium | reverse complement strand
AGTATTTAGAGCGGGCACTGTTGCTGGACCCGCACTCCGAAGTAGCCATTTCCGTTCAGTCGCGGCTTGCGGCGGTAGGGAATTATGGGAGGCTGAAGCAGTTGATGCAGATGACTCCGGCTGAATTGGCCGCGGTGAGTGAGAGCGAGCGAGTCCAGGTAAATCTGGTCTTGATGAATCAGGATTGGTCGCGAAATGATGTCGCGGCCGCCGCTGCAAAGGCGCATGCAGTGCTGGCGGCGAAAGAGAAAGACAACGACGCGTCATTCGAGAGCAATCTCTTGCTCGGGAAAGCTGCTTTACGAAAAGGCGATACCAGGGAAGCGTCGCGCTACCTGCTAAACGCGGCGGCAATTCCCGGGCCGCTTCGACTAGCCACCGGACGGTTCGACATGAACCTACCGCGCGCGTTGATCGACCGGGGTGAGCGTCGTGCGGTTGCGGAGTTTCTCGACACTCTCGCAACGAAACGGCCAAATGGCAAGGAGCTTCAGGGTTGGGCTGCGGACATCAGGAAGGGAACGAATCCGGATTTGATTCCGACGTTTTCATTTCCGGGTTGTTCGCAAGATCCTTGTTAGCGCATGCGCATAATATCCCAATGACCCCGACCCGTCGCCATATCCTCACCCTCCTCGCGTCTCCGCTCCTCGCCCAGCGCCCTCACGGCAAGCTAAAAATCACAGCGGTTGAGCTGGTCCAACTCACTGGCCATCGCGAGGCCGACACGGGAGTCAATGCCCAAACGCAAGTCAACCCGCTCTACGTCTATGACGACCTCCGCCCGCCCGAATACCGGGACAAAACGCCCGGCACGAAGTCATCCCCGATAGTCCAGATCTATCTCAAAATCCGCACTGACGGGGGACTCGACGGACTCTACGGCCCGATTGATCGCGAAGTCGCAATTGTCGTTCACGAACAGCTTCGACCCTTCCTGATCGGCAAAGATCCGCTGGCCGGCGAGGCGCTGTGGGATCAGATGTACCGCTCGAATCGCCACTCCCGGGCCGGCTATTACCTCATGGCCATCAGCGCCGTCGATAACACGCTATGGGATCTGCGGGGCCGCTACTTCGACGCACCTGTCTACCGACTCCTTGGCGGTCCCACACGCACCTCCGTCGAAGTCTACGCCAGTTGTCTCGGTTACTCGCTCGAACCGGCCAAGGTCCGCGAACGATGCCTTGCCGTCCGAGCTCTCGGCTTCCGCGCGCAGAAGTGGTTCATGGGCTACGGACCCGGTTCCGGCCCGGAAGGGATGCGCAAAAATGTCGAACTGGTCCGCACACTCCGCGAAACTCTCGGCGACTCGACGGACCTGATGTTCGACGCTTTTAGCGGCTGGGACGAAGCCTACGCGCTCGCCTGGGCGAAGCAGGTGGAGCAGTATGGTCCGCGGTGGATCGAAGAAGCCGCGCATCCCGAAAAGATCGGCAGCTTCGCGGCGCTGCACAGAGGAACCTCCGTGCCGGTTGCGTCCGGCGAGCACTTCTACGGACGTTGGGAAGTGGAGCGCTACCTGAAAGAAGGAGCGGTCACCGTGGTGCAAGCCGACCCCGAATGGTGCGGCGGCGCGTCGGAGCTTCTTAAAATCTGCACCGTCGCCTCCACCTATAACGCGCAGGTGATCCCGCATGGCCACAGTATTCACGCGGCGCTCCACGTGATCGCCAGTCAGTCGCCCATGACCTGCCCGCTCAGCGAG
>CAXSIG010000718.1:0-1340 GCA_964237255.1 uncultured Bryobacteraceae bacterium | reverse complement strand
TCTCATCCTCAAGATGCAGAGTTACTACCACTTCGAGAAGAACCCGCCGCTTCCGAAGAACGCCCATATCGCTCTACCCGACTCTCCCGGTTTCGGCATTGAATTGGACATTACGAAGATAGAGAAACAGGGTCCGTTACAATTGGCAGCTTAACTTAGGGATTAACCGGCGGTAGTTGAAAGACAAAAAGGCGGCTGTTACCGTCTTCGGGCAGCAGCCAAAGGCCACCCGCAAACCACGTCATTCCCTCGCGGGTAAGAGGCACGGCTCGGTCCGTATCTCCTAGCCTGAGGCGGCGAACCAACGCCAGCGTAGATCCGTCCAGCCAATCGACCGCGGATTTCCTCCCCGAGAGAAGCCCGGATGCAATCAGGTGTCCATCGCGAAATTTCAGATCCTGATACGAGTTGTCGCCAACGGTCGCTACTTTGCGTTTCAGAATGCCTTGGCGATCCCAAACATAGAAGTCGCGGCTGTCCCAGTTTCCACCGATGAGTGAATCCGGCGTTACAGCGATGCAGCCAATGTGATCCGGAACGGCAAATTGAAATTCGAGAGCCATGGTGCGCTTGTTCCGCTTTTGAATGACAGCCGTGCTGGTAGCGCGGTACTCCGCCACCGGAATCCAGAGAGAGTCCGCATCGGCGGCCATGCCTCCGGGGTGGTAGCGATTGCCGTCCTGCACTTCAACGCTTCGCTCAAGCCGGCCATCGGAAACGGCGAATTGCTGAAGAAAACCTTTGCGTGCCGCGCGATCGACAGACGTTACCCAGAGATGAGTGCCATCCGTATCGATACCCTGCACGTGCGCCGTCTTCGTCTGAAGAGCGACAGTCCGGACGAGTTTAATCGGTTCGGGCGTGGGTTCGGCGGTAACAGCCTGGGATAGCCACGCGAGCAGTAACACCCAAAAGGGCGCCATCTAGAAGCGAAACCGGATCGCGATCTGTACCTGACGGGCGTCTCCCGCGCTGGTGATCTGCCCGAATGACGCCGTGCCGAACGTGGTATTCGGGTTCGCAAAATTCACGGTGTTGAACGCGTTAAATGCCTCAAAGCGAAGATCGATCGAGGTCCCTTCGGTGACCGCAAATCGCTTCACCAGGCTCAGATTCAGATTGAACATGTTCGGCCCCAACGCGACGTTTCGCTGCGAATTTCCCGGAGTGTTGATGGCCTGTACCTGGAATGCGGAAGCGCTTAGGAAATGTAAACGGTCTGTTTTCGGATCGATACCGGAATTCGCTTCACCAACCCGATTCGGACGCAGTGATCCGCCATTGCGATTGAAGAACGTGTAGTTCGCATTCGTCGCCGGATTCATGCCGGTAGTGGACAG
>CAXSIG010000717.1:0-3060 GCA_964237255.1 uncultured Bryobacteraceae bacterium | reverse complement strand
TTCATCAATCAGGTTATGAATGGCAGCGTGACCGTCCGCCAGGCGGAAGACCTCGAAGGCGGCGCGCTCACCTACGCCGAGATCAAGGCCATCGCGTCCGGCAATCCCGCCGTGATGGAAAAGGTGAAGGTCGATACCGAGGTCCGCAAGCTTGACCAGCTACGCTCAGCGCACATCAACCAGCAGCACAACATCCGCTGGCAGATCAAAAGCCTGCCCGAGCACATCGAAGGAAGCCAGAAGTATCACGCCGCGTACATGGAAGACATCGCCCCCCGTGACGCGAACACCAGCGACGAGTTCATTATGACCATAGGCACCCGCGAGTTTTCCGGAAAGGATGCCCGCACTAATGCCGGCAATGCGCTGAATGCTGTAGCGCTGTCGTGGCGCAACGATAAGACGCTTCAGGCTCGTGGCCACTACAAGGGCCTAGAAATCCTTACGCGGGGAAGCGCAAACAGGGATGGCGCACCGGAACTGTTCATCGCAGGAAAGGAGATGTACAAGGCGCATTTGAACTTTGAAAACCCCCTCGGCACGATTTCGAGCATCGAACACCAACTTCGCGGCCTGGATCGCCGCGCTGAGGACGAACGGCTCGACATCGAGCGACAGGAAAAAACGCTTGCCGACTACCGGACGCAGCTCGACCGGGCGTTCGAGCACGAGGCGCGCCTGAAAGAGTTGGTCGCGAACCAGGCAAAGCTAAACGCGCTGCTCGATCTAGACAAGCATGACTCGCAGGTTGTTTCGGAAACGGCAGAACAGGAGAACAACGAGAAGCCTGTCAGTCCAGCGCTCGCTTACGTTCCGGTTCATCACCCGGAGCCACCGACCGCAAGCGTGGCGATGCAAACGCCAGCGCAGCGGCTGGCTGAAGTGGCGGGCGAGCGGCACCAGATTTCTTCTTTTTCACCCTGAACCAGCCAGTTGCAGGCCGGGAAAGTCGTCTAGTGTGGCAGCGCGACGGTGTAAATTAACTTTAATTGATGGCAAGCCCGACCTCGGCACGAGTTTTTGCAGTCGCATCCGCGCTTGGCCTTCTTTGGTCATGCCACAAATCAAAATCTAAACCAGAGACAAGCCGGTTGCCGTCCGCCCTGGAAGTCTTTGACCTGCGGGGGAAATGTGCTGCGCTTGGGGAAAAGATCGTGGAAGAAAACATGATTGGTTCAGCACTTACACAGGATGAGACGAGCCGATACAACCCTGAAACGAATCGATGCTACGTAAAGTTGGAGGTACACACAGCGGACCCTTCGACATCACAAGACCAGTTTTATAGCAGCCGCTACCTATATGATGGACAGACCAAGAGCTTCTCGCGACAACCACGTGGCGGGGCAATGAAAAAACGGCGATGATCTTCAACGACAGCCTTCGACGGCTTGTGCATAATCAGTTCGTTCCGTCATACGACGAAACGGGTGAAATGATCGAAAAGTTTGTTGCCGAAGAACGCCAGCCGTAACATGATGTCGCCATGGGAATTTGCACCTGGCGGCGGGTATAGCGGGCGGATGTTGGTGGACGGGGACATTCTCACACCGTCAGAAGCGACGAAGACGTTTTTGCTCACGTAAAATCCTACGCCGCCTTTTGGGGGCGCGATCACTCAGGATTTCTATAGATGCCGTTAAGAATATCGCCGGCCGCCCTCTTGATAACAACGCCGCCATCCAACAACTTCCTGAACTCCGTTTCGAGGTCCGCCATCGCAGCGGGTATTCCGCCCTCACCCTGTTGGAGGAAGGAGTTTACAATCTCGTCCATTTTCTTCCGTTCTTTCTGGGCCTTCTCATCCGACCCAACACCCAGCTTTGCGTAGGTGCGAGCCTCGAACACGAGACGGGTGAGTCCTTCCGCTAATAAGGTTACTTTTGACGAAATATTCTCCGGAAAGTAGATACGATTCACGTCGATGTAATCCGCAACTAACTTCATCTCCGACCAAATCCTCTTCCATGACTCTTGGCTTTCAGGCCCAGGATCGTGCGCACCTGAGAACACGTAATCTACGCAGTTTTTACGAGCCTTAACCAAGAACTTATAGGTTTTCTCGATTACATTAGCGCGTTTTGCGTGCAGGCTAGAAAATCTTATCTGGTGTTCCAATGCCAGCAACTGTAGCGTTCCCTTCGCCTGCTCAGTTATCACACTTAACTTTTGATTGAGCTCTGCGATTACCGTTGCGCTCTCAAGCTTCTGCTTTTCTAGCGCCCTGTCTGCCCAGACTCTACCCAAGTAGCCTGAAAGCCCGAAAACAATAGCGCCTCCACCACCCAGGCTGCCGGTCACGGCAAGAGCAACGTCGAAGACTTCGACAACCGTCATGTCGAGATAATAGCGGCTGCGCAACGATTCCCGCTTGACGCCTTTCGCCGCTCGCGTCACATTGCGACAATGATCACCAAGCAAGCCCGGCACTACCAGCGCAAACTCTCCGAAGGCTACAGGCAGGTCACGCTTATGCTGCCCAGGCAGGCCCTCGCAGAGCTTGACCGGCGCGCTGACGAACAAAGCGCGACCCGCCTAGAAGTGGTAAAGCGGTGGCTTCTCGGAGAAAATGACATCTCCGAAAAATAGTTCTTGCAATCTCCGTTCAGGTCGCTATGTTACCTCCATCAACCACGGAGATTCTCCCATGAACTACGACATCGACCCTGCCAAAGCCAAAGCAGCAATGGACGCCCTTGTGGCCGAGCTTCGCGCACAGAACACGCCCGAGACCCTTGCCAAGCGTGCTGACGCAGAACGTGCGCGGAAGTATCGTCGCGGCATCAGTTACCAGCGCCAGTGCGATGCGCGAGATGCGGTAGTGCTGGCGACGGTTCGGTAACGCCAAACAACTAACGGAGGCAACTATGAACGGATTAGCTTTCTTCAATCCACTCGATAAGCCGCTAGAAACTCTTCCGGCCATCTACGGCTTTAACAACGGCGGTAGTCCCGGTTTTTATCACGCCGCTCTGATCGCTGAGGACGGCGAATGCCTTGGTGATCACTTGTGCAGCGCCGAATGCTATGTACCCGGCGATCTTGGGTTGTTGGAGGGAC
>CAXSIG010000716.1:0-3064 GCA_964237255.1 uncultured Bryobacteraceae bacterium | reverse complement strand
TCTGCGAAAGCTCACCTTCGAACGAAATCTTCGAACCTTTTCGAACATTGCCCTCGACGTAATCCGTCGCGTCCTTTCCGAATGCCACAATATTCACCGGCGTTGCCTTGTCGCCGTTGTTGATGATGGCGAACATCCGTGCCACGGCGCTTTTCTCTAATCGATAAATTTTCGGTTCCGCCGCGATGCGAGCGGTTGCGCTGATGTGGTTCAGGTCGTCAGACATTCGAAACTCCGTTTGTTGTTTCGCCTTCCTAGCAGTCCCGGAACAGCGCGGCAAGATCGTTCGCGAAGCTGGCGGCTTGAGCCGGACTGTGTATTAGCCCATGCCGCTTGCTTCGCCTATCCCATGCGCCCGCCGTGCATCGCCTGAAAAGACAGAGTTCCGTGGCGACCTTCCATCGGCCCGCTGCATCGGTGATCCGGCCAGGCAGATTGCTTGGTTCTGCATCGCCTGCGATTGCCGCCCGCCTGCTGTTAGGTGGTCCGGTTGGCCTTGTGCGGCCCCTTCTCTGCCAAGCTGCGCAGATGCGGTCTTTTGTTTTCTGGCTGGTCTAATCCCTTGATCCGCTATGCGGTCAATGACGCTTTTTGGCTCCCCCTAAAGGTCGCCCCCAAAAAGCTATGACCGCGCGGCCCTAAGGGTCGCCCTGATCGCCAGAAAGACCGCGATACTGCGGGCTTCACAACAGAGAAGGAAAACGAACATGGCCAACAACGGACAACTGAAACTTCAGGCAGACGGCACTTTCAAAGGCGAGTTTCACTCCCTCAAGCACAGCTTCCCGCTCCAGATGATCGAGAACAGCGAGGCAAAATCGGAAAGGTCGCCCACCTACCTGATCTTTTCAGGACGCACACGGCTTGGCGCAGCATGGGAAGAAGTTTCGCAGAACGGCACGGTGTACTACACCGTCCAGCTCAAGGACCCGAGCTTCGACCAGCCGATCTACTTGAAGCTCTTCCAGGACAAGACGGATGGCGGTACTTACAACGTGGTTTTCGATTGATCGACTGAACCACCCACGGGACCCCTCGCAGAACGCGGGGGATTCCTCTACAACCACCCTGACAAACGAATGCCGGAGACAACGGATGACGCCTCAACAGATCAAAACCGAAAACGACAAAGCCTGTAAGCTCGGGATCGCTAGGAATAGGCCGGATAGCCGGGAAGAACTTTTGGACCTCGTAGCCGGGTTGCTGGCGCACCATTCTCCGGTAGAGATAACGCATCGGAGCAAGGCGCTAGCGCTTGTAGACGGCCTGAACTTGCACGGGCTATTGACGGACTACACGTCATGACCCGCCGTCAACTCATGGACCGCAACATCGCCTTCGCCTGTGGCGAGCAGATTGCGAATAAAAACATGCGCAAGCACGGTCGCCAGGCATGGCACGAGGAGGAGTTCGCCGCCGCCGCACGCACGACAAACCGTTTTCTGCTCGATGTTCCGTTCGAGCAAGGTGGTCTCAAAGGTCTCGATTTGTCACCGGAAGATCGCGCTGGTTTGGGGGTTGATCCCTGATGGCTAAGTTCCGCATGAAATATCGCCCGCCAGTCGAGGGCGTGAAGATCACGGTCAGCGACGCGACATACCAACGGCTGAAACTGGCGACTGCCACGAACCTCCACCTGATCCCGCCACGCGCGCGAACGCCGATCAAGTCCGCCATTGGGTGTTGGTGCGAAAGCCATCTCTGGACGGCGCTGGAACACGGACAACTGTATCCGCTTCCCAAGCCGCAAATCGAGCCCCTACCGAATGGTAAGACCCACACGGTCGAGATCGGCGAGCACTTGCATATGGGAATCGAGCGCTTCGTAAAGGATAAGGGCCGAACCGCAAACCACTGGATTGCTGCAACCGTGCTGAAGGCTCTGGCGATTGAGGAAGAACGGCAGCGTGGGGCGAAGTTGGAGGCGGATCGGTTTGGGTAGAGTTCTACGCCACTCCGGTCATCATCCTGCGAGTTTTGTTGGTCATGAAGCGACCATGACGAAAAGGGCAATCGTACATTCCTTCGGTCGATGATCCAAGTAACGGAATAGTCTTGCTGTCCGCCTTCCAACATACTGGGCAATACGGAATTTGTCCGTTCTCCGTTTTTCGCACGTAAAAGCCACCATCAACAAGAAACTCCATGTCTTCATCAGTGGCAAGAACGATCCTAGCCTTCTCCAAGCTCGCCAAGAGTTGTTGCCTCTCCTCCTTGGCTTCGCTCAAGGCACCCTGCGTTTCCAGCAATAGTTCGTTCAGCTCGACAAGTCGCGCTTGAACGTCGCCGGGATTCACGTTTGGACGACCAAGAGCTTCCCGAAGGCTTTTAATCAGATCGAACCCGGCTTTAGCAGCGGACAGTCCAGCAGCAATGCTCACGAGAACGATTTTACCGCCTCGGCAAAGGTCTCAAAAATGGATCTTGACGTGCCCCTGCTTCGCCGGGTCGCGCGCTACTCGCTTCGCTCGCCGAGCCGCAAGAGCGTCTCGGCCGATCCGGTTACACCCGCTCACGCGAATCAAGCAAATGGACGATTACGAGAAATCATATCTGAGCGATAGGCCTCAACATCGCGATACGCGTAGAATCGAGTGCCGGTGATCCCCATAGAGCGAAGTCGATTCCACAAGTCCTCCCGGCTTGACTTGTCTCCAAGTTCTTCTGCCAAAACTGGAGAGCCATCGCTGCGCGAAATGTTGCTATGAAGAAACGCGCCGGCAGGCAGTTCGAGAAGAGCCTTTCTGGTCAAGGAACCGCCGAAAATCCGTTCATGCCCGCGTTCGTCGGAAACTTCTGGAGGCGGATCGGATGGCTTCGCAAACGCCCGGTAAGCCTCTGCATCGCGCCATACGTTGCACGTTATGTTAGTCACTCCAAGCGACCGCAGCCGCTTCCACAGTTCTCCGCGTGCTTCTAAACTGCCGACAGTCTCTACTGCGACAGGAGTTCCTCTGCTGGTGAACGTGTTGCTCTGAACAATCGATCCCTCTGGGAAAGCCATCGCGATGCTCTTTGTCAGGCGACCCCTGAAGAGACAGCCGGCTTCCGGAGAAAACACGGG
>CAXSIG010000715.1:1381-3069 GCA_964237255.1 uncultured Bryobacteraceae bacterium | reverse complement strand
TCTCGTGCTGTTCGCCTCTGAGGCGTATCGACCGGCCATTCTCGCAAGACAGCATGCGCAGACGAAGCCCGATGTTGTTGCCTGGCCCCAGCTGATTCACGAGCCACCCAATGCAATGCGCGTCATGCGTTTCATGGCAAGCCATGGCGATACCCGTTCCGAAGAAGCCGTCTTCCAGCTTTGCGATGGTCTTTTTCAGCGCCCGGTGTTTTGTCTCGCAGTACCCGTTCGGAATGTCATGCGCATCGACATCGACGCGCCATGGACACTTCTCGCATTGCATAGTGCGTTTCAACTTCCAACCAGCATTGTTCGCGGCCGTCATGACTCGTCACCCTGTTCGACAACGCGGAACGTTACCTCGTGTCGTTCGATCAATTCCGCTATGTCATTTGTGACATCGAACTTCTCGCCAGTGATCGTGAAGATGTTCCCGGTCTGCTTATACGCCCGAGACGCATAGAATCGCCTGGACAGCGGACTGAAGAAGACCTTGATAGGTTTTGGCGGCTTTCTCACTTCCCATTCCCCTTCTTCTGCTTAGGCCGTTCATTAAGCGCGTTGACCAGCGTGGCGCCCGCATCGTCGCCGACCATGTCGAGCTTGATCGACACTGGTGGCTTAGTGTTGGCGGCGATCTGCTGAAGTGCGGCGGTCTGGACCACGCTCGCGTACGCCACGAAGGCCACCTGGACAATCATCGCGGACGCGAGAACAATCTGATACAGCTTGCTCATGACCCGTCTCCCAAACCTTCGCCGTGCGTGAACTCGATCTCGCGCTCAACGAGTGCTACGCTACCTTCGCTTGCAGCACCAGGAGGTCTCGCGCTGTAGGCATAAATCGATCCGTTGTTTTCAAATGAAAGCCAGACCTTCCGTTTCTCTCGCTTCGGCTCCGGCTTCACAAGCTGCTCCTTGCGGATCGTCCTGAGGTCGATGATCCCGCCGCCGTAAATTGCAGCTCTCATGGCTGGTTGAATTTCCAAGTCTCCATGGGTTGCATCGCCATCTGTGGAAACCGCCACGTACCCCGTCAGCCCAGCCAGCTCGGGGTCGTCGGTCAGGGGGCCGGCGATTATGTCGCGTAGATCAAGGCTGCCGACGTAGAAATTACCTTCGTCCCGATAAGTTCTGCCATGCTCGTCTTTCCAGCGGTATATGGCCGGTATGGTGCGATCCGGATTCCTTTCGTTAATCGTGGCCACGGTTTCATTTCGACGCCGGTACTTCCCCGGACCTGTGATCCCCTTGAACTCTGACATCATGCTTCTCCCGTTGTTGCTGGCACGTACCGTATGGGACGTGATGCTGCCTGTCAACAACCTTTTTCAGGACCGAGGAAAATACTTTTGGAGAAGCAGCAGCTCGATGTACTTCACCCGCGACAGGCCAGCCTCATGACGCTGACCATCCAGAGCGGCGATAGCTTCGGCGGATAACATGAGGTTTATTTCCCTTGATCCCTGGCTCAGACGTTTATCGCGATATCGGGTCTTGCGCGGATCGGTAGGCATGTTGCTGTGTGCCATTGGTACGCGCGGCTGTCAATGAGATTGGCGCTGGCGCTGGCCCGCCAGCGCGACTACAGCGTGCTCGCCGCCATCGGGATGTCCGGCCGCCAGACGGCGGCGTGGCTGCTGGGGCAGGGGATGATCATCGCCTGGACGTCCGCCGCCGTCGCCTCCG
>CAXSIG010000715.1:0-1371 GCA_964237255.1 uncultured Bryobacteraceae bacterium | reverse complement strand
CTGGCCCGCCCCATGGCTGGGGCCAAGCGCCAATCCCGCCTAATCGCCGCTCTTCCGTTTCGCCCGCCTTCGACGCTGGCATTCCCTCTCTGACGCCCGTTTGCACGGTAGGCAACCGGATATCAATCCCTCGTGACCGCTTCCGACAACCCTCTCCATCCCGCCGCATCGCGGGCAGGCCAGGTGTGATGTGAACCGCGTGCCGGCTTTCGAGCCTTATGGAACGGCAGAGATGCCGCGTGGTGTTCGGCGTGTGCGTGTGATGCCGGGGTAGGTTGGTGGAACTGGCGGCGTGGCAGGTCTGCTATCGGCAAGAAACCCATCTAGCCAAACCTGAAACTCCTCGGGTGAATTGTGACGGCCTGCAATTGCCTCATCGGTCGGCATCATGAACGGCGCATCACTCACGTCAACGCCGTGATCGCGCGTGCTGGCAGGGATGTCTTGATCAAGCATGGTCATCGATCGGGCCTTCTGAAAGGAATGGGTGGCGGTAGGGTTTGGCGGTGGTTGGCGTATTTATCGGAGGCGTGAGATTCGTCAGTACGGTGGCCAAGCACTCACCGAGAGAGCGCCAGTTATCGGGTTCGTCAATCATCCGAAATCCTCGATGTATGGACCGATCTTTGTAACGTGCTGAAGGCTCGGGATCGTCTCGTTGCCAAAGGTTCCAGCGAATGTGTAGCGACTATGCTCAAGCTCCAGCCATGCCTGATGCTCGCAACCAACGATATCGCTCCGGAACAGCTTGTAAAACTGATCGCATGCTCGATTAATGCCGGCGCCGCCGAAGGCGTTGTCTTCCTTGTTGAGTTGGCAAATGATCACGCCCCAAACATTATGTTTGGCGTTAAAACCCGCAAGCCACTGTGCGACAGCGGCCTGGTGTTCCTCCTGTGTCTGTCCTCGCTCCTTGCCCGTTACCAGTTGCCAATAATCCAAAAAGTAACCATTGATCTTTTCGCGGAGAACAGCTTGAGCCAGAGCATTCTGAAGCTCGGAAAACGTCGCGTTCGGCATGTCGAGATAAAGACAGTGATCCGGCATATCAGTCGCCGTGTTGGTGACGTGCGTGGCGAACTGACCCGACTTGTTTTCCAGAAACTGGAGGCTGTTGAACCGGCCTTTGCGCGCAAGCTGGCGCTGGACAATTTGCTTCTTCCCCATCTCCAGCGCGATGTAGGCATGCTTCACGCCACGTTCGTTCAAGTTGTAGCTGATCGAATGGGCCAGCGTCGTTTTGCCGGCTTTAGCCTTCGCTGCGAAGGCATACGTGAACCCGCGATAAAGGCCACCACGCATACCTTGTTCATCCAATACTGCAATGCCGGTGGGATCGACGCGATCCTGGCGCATAAGGTCTTCGATGAC
>CAXSIG010000714.1:1023-3072 GCA_964237255.1 uncultured Bryobacteraceae bacterium | reverse complement strand
AAACCGGCCACCCTTGCAATCGCGTCGTAGCAACAATGGCGCTTCGGGAGCTTCTGCTGTTGTTTTGCGTTTCGGCAACCGCCCTTGCCCAGGATGTAATCACCACCGTCACCGTATGCGAAGCAGTGCAAGGGCTTCCGGACACCGAAGGGAAACCGGTCGCAATCGCGGGCCGATATTCCATGCGCAACGGAGCGCACTGGATCAGCCAGGCATGCGGCGCCGGCCAATCGATCAAACTGCGCTTGCTTCTCAACGCGCAGGAAGCTCCCCATCTGCCTGACAACGCCGCGATGAACGAGCGTGCCGCACAAGAAAAGCTGCGACAAGTCCGCCAGTCCACGTCGCTTGAGAAGTTTCGTTTTGGCAGCCCCGATTACGATCGTTGGGCCGTTGTCTTCGGCTCACTTCGCCGCGTCGGAGACAAACTTTACCTCAGCTATCGCGGCGATGGCGTCGTGTTTTTTTATCCAGACAACTAGCGCGGACTATGGCGCCAGCTTACCTTTTTTTCTTGGCCGCCCCAATCGCTTAACTTGCAGCCGGTTGGGAGATGTAGGGAGGCTGTACAGCCTTTCCAAATCTTCGATCGCGCGATGAATCCTGGCGTGTTCAGCGCGGAGGTCGGAAATGAGTCTTTTGAAGTCCACACTTGCTCCATCGGCGAGCGCGGGTAAAACCTTTAGGGCGTGAGCTCATACTTGCGGGGCTTATACTTGGGGATCAGTGCTTGCCGACCCTTCTCCGCCAGGCCAGGAGGACCGTGTTCAAGACGTCGAATCCGACATCGAATGGCTTCGTCAGAATCAGAAGTCCTTGGACCGGCGACTGGAGCGAGTTGAATCCAGTATCGTTTTTCGCATCTTACGAGCTATCGGACGCAAAGGCTTCTATCGTCGCCCCGCGGATGATTACTCTGCGTGGCGAAAACATTCCGCTTGGTCGTCCATTAAACCGGCGAACGTAACTCTCATCTTGCCGGATGAGAATTTCGCCGCCTCGGTTGAACAAGCCAACACGGATTTCATCTCCGTCGCTCCCGCTGACTCCCAGTTCCATCCCTCACTCTCTCGGCACCTCGTCGACCACGCCGACGCCGACCTGATTTACAGCGATGAAGAAGCACTTGGCGAAACGGGTTCTCCGCTTCGCCCCCTATTCAAGCCGGACTGGTCGCCCATTCTCTTTCGTTCGGTCGATTACATAGGCAACTTCACGGCACTTCGTCGTGACCACGCCAAAGGATTTCCGAACGGACGTTCAGCGATTCTGGCGTTGCAAGATCCGAAGGTGATACACGTCCCCGAGATTCTCCTCAGTACACGTAGTTTCCGCATCAGTCCACCTCCTGTAACTCAGCCGCCGGCAGCTTCTCAAGAACTAATCACGATCCTCATCTGCACACGGTCGGCAAAGCTTCTTGAAGACTGCCTTACCGCGCTCCGAAACCGAACCGATTGGCCCAACCTGGAGATTGTCGTGGTGCAACACGTCGGCTCCTCCTCCGCGAGCGAAGATGAATCCACGGGACAGGTTATTGCCAGGCACGGAGCAAAGCAGGTTCTCTACTCTCGGCCTTTCAATTTCGCCGAGATGAACAATCTCGGCGCCGCTGCCGTTACGGGAAGCAAGCTCGTGTTTCTGAACGACGATGTGGAGCCGCTTGACTCCACATGGCTCCGGCGACTCAGCGGTCGGCTCGATGAACCGAAGATCGGCGCGGCGGGCGCCCGGCTACTCTTTCCCGATGGCTCGCTGCAACACGCGGGTATCGCCGCCTGGATGACGGCCGGCGCATGGCATCCGGGTCGCAACGTGGCTCCTAGTTCTTATTGGCCCTGGAACGAGTACACGCGTGAAGTGAGCGCCGCCACCGCTGCCTGTCTCGCCATGCAAGCGACGCACTTTCACACTCTCGGAGGCTTTGACCCCTGTTTTCCCGTCAACTTCAACGACGTCGATCTCTGCTTCCGCCTGCAACAAAAAGGCCTGTCCGTCATCGTTGACGCGGAAGCCCAACTTCGTCACCATGAAAGCCGCACGCGCACC
>CAXSIG010000714.1:0-1013 GCA_964237255.1 uncultured Bryobacteraceae bacterium | reverse complement strand
AACGCCGGTTGTTCTTCCGAAAATGGTCGCACCGGCTCCAGCGTCCCGACCCGTATTACAACCCGAATTTAGCTCAGAACACGGAAGAGTTCCTGCTAACCTGACACTTGAAGAAAGCGCTAATTACGGGACTTACCGGACAGGATGGAAGTTATCTGGCCGAATATCTATTGGAATTAGGCTACGAAGTTCACGGCCTGGTACGCCGCGTCGCGTTGGAGCAGCCCGAACAGCGATTGGGACGCGTTAACCAGTTCGCCGACCGCATCATTCTTCATCCCGGAAGTTTGGAAAGCTACCCAAGCCTGTTTCAGGTGTTGAGCCGCTGCCCGATCGACGAATGCTATCACCTGGCCGCCCAAAGCTTTGTTGCGGAAAGCTTTGCCGATGGGTTCTCCACCATGAATACGAACAGCAACGGCACGCACTATCTGCTGGCCGCTTTGCGAGAATTACAGCCGCAGTGCCGGTTTTACTTTGCCGGATCGAGCGAGATGTTCGGCAAAGTTCGGGAAACGCCACAGACCGAGACCACTCCCTTCCATCCCCGAAGTCCTTACGGAATCAGCAAAGTGGCAGGATATTTTCTGACGGTCAACTACCGCGAAGCTCACCAGATGTTCTGCGCCAATGGCATGCTGTTCAATCATGAAAGTCCGCGCCGCGGCTATGAATTCGTCACTAGAAAGATAACCCACAGCGTCGCTCGCATTAAACTCGGTTTGGCTTCCGAACTGAAGCTCGGCAATCTGGAAGCGCGGCGTGATTGGGGACACGCCAAAGACTATGTCAAAGCCATGCACGCGATGCTTCAGCATCCAGTTCCTGACGATTTCGTAATAGCGACCGGCGAAACGCATTCCGTTCGTGAGTTTTGCGAACTCGCTTTCGAAGAAGCTGGCTTGGACTATCGCGATTTTGTCAAAGAAGACCCGCGTTTGTACCGTCCGGCAGAAGTGGAAGTTCTGATGGGGGATGCGTCAAAAGCGCGTGAGCAGCTTGGCTGGCGGCCT
>CAXSIG010000713.1:2834-3093 GCA_964237255.1 uncultured Bryobacteraceae bacterium | reverse complement strand
GCGCGGAACGTCCCCTATCGGGTGCTAACGCCGCGTGGGCCGCAGTGCCGTGAAAGGTAACTTTGGCGGATACGACGGCCAGCGCTCCGCCGTTTGTGACGGAGTTGGCTGCGGAAGGATGCCAATGCAGCACGACATCCACGTCGCGAAACAGACCCGAGCGGATCATGTAAATCTTTCCCGAACCACCCTCTTCGGCCGGCGTCCCGTAATACCGGAGCGTGCCCGAGATGTGGTTCTTTTCCATCTGCTCTTTTAC
>CAXSIG010000713.1:0-2824 GCA_964237255.1 uncultured Bryobacteraceae bacterium | reverse complement strand
CGCCAGCGCGGCTCCGGATCCAAGCAGGTTGTGTCCGCAGCCATGTCCTGGGGCACCGTTGATTACCGGGCTTCGATCCGGTACCGAAGCTTGCGAAAGTCCGGGCAGAGCATCAAATTCCCCAAGGATCCCGATTACTGGTTTGCCTCGACCGTACGTGGCAATAAAACCGGTTGGCTCATCCGCAACGCCGGCCTGTACTGCAAATCCCGCATCTTTCAGATTCTTTTGTAGGAGTGCGGAACTCTTCTCCTCGTGGTAGCCGAGTTCCGCATATTCCCAAATCGTTTTCGACGTTTTAACAAATTCAGGACTATTCCGGTCGACAGAATCCAGAAGGTCGCGATGAGCGCCGAATTGGGCGCGCACTTCTCCTACAAGAGCAAAGGCCAGAAGGAGAGTTAGCCGCATCCCGCCGTCGTTAGATCTTAACCACGCCGGGCTTCTTCGATTCCTGAGCCCCAGCGCTATTAATCAAGCCCTCAAGCGTGTCTTCGGGAATCGACAGACCCAATTTCAGAGCGTTCCCAACAGTATCGACCGTAAGAGTTTTCAACACGCCGGCAATCGCGGCTGTCGATTTTTCACCGCTTAGCTGCACCATAGCGGCGAGGAACTTCACGACATCACCAAGCGCTTTCGCATCTTGATTACTATCCGTGACCAGTTCCCCAGCTACTTGGACCGGTGAGTTAAACGTTACGCTGCCACTGGTTTCCGTCACCTTGTTCAGAAGACCTGTTTGCAAAATGCCTTGAAGGGGATTCGCGTCCTTGCCTGCACCAGGTAAGGCAATAGCCCCCGATATTGGCACCAACGATACGGTCCAAGCGTCGGCGGCCCCGTACATCGCTACTTTTGACGCGAGTTGCGGATTGACCGGGTTTGCGGATTTGCGACGATCCAGCGCCGCTTTCACCAATGTGGCGTTACCGACCGCAGCCAGATTTCCATCGAAAAATGCCAGAGCTTCCGGGTGGGCCGTGTCATTCGACGTAATCAGTTGCGCTCCGTTGTACGTTACAACGGAATGTTTACCGTCCGCCGTCACCAAAGCAGCAATTTGCGAAGTGTTGAATGAGCCTTTCGAAACCACCAGACCATCCTTTTGTCCGCTAACGGTCGCCATCAATACTTCCGTCAGATCGCGGGTTGGATCGAAGCCGCTCGCGCCTACAAAAGTCGCGAAATCCCCACCCATCGGGACTTGCCGGAGAATATATTGGCCAAACTGCGAAGTCTTCGCTTTTGCGACATTGACCCCCGCTACTACTTGTGCATCGGGCATCACCAAATTCAAAAGTTGCGGATCTGCGGCGGAAAGTAGCGACGAGACCCCAAGAGAAGCGACGGCAAGAACGATGAAGCGCATTATGAATCCTCAATGTGTAAAACGAACCGGCTAGCGAACATGTTCCCTTTTATTCGCGAACGACTCGGAAAGCGGGACTTGTTCCGTGATGCGGATCCCGAAACCAGCCAGGGCAACTACTTTGCGCGGATGGTTAGTAAGGAGGCGGATGGTGCAAAGCCCAAGATCGGCCAGAATCTGAGCGCCGATCCCGATTTCGTGTTGCAACTGACGCTGTGCGGCGGGACCGGGAAGTTGCGAATGGTCGCGGTCGTGAGCGCCCAGGCGGTCAACGGAACCGGGAATTTTCTGAGTCCGCATCCCCGGTCCGGAGTGGTGGAGGTAAACCAAGACGCCCCGGCCTTCTTCCGCAATTTTGCGAAACGAACTCCGAATCAGGTTTTGGCAATCGCATTGGCTGGATCCGAAAACATCTCCGAAAACGCAGTGGGAATGCATCCGGACCAGAACGCCTTCCTGTCCGGAAACCTCGCCTTTCACTAAAGCGATATGCGTTTCCTGCTCGATGTCGCTGGAGTAAGTAATCATGCGAAACTCTCCCCATTCGGTGCGGAGCACGCCTTCGCCGCGACGGTGGATGTAGCGTTCGTTTTGTAGCCGGTAGCGAATCAGGTCGGCCACGGACACCATCTTGAGCCCGTGTTTGGCGCAAAAATCCAATAGTTGCGGGACGCGCGCCATGGTGCCGTCCTCGTTCATGATTTCGCAGATTACGCCGCCGGGAGAAAGGCCCGCCAAACGTGCCAAGTCAACCGCAGCCTCAGTCTGGCCAGCACGAACCAAGACACCTCCGTCCCGTGCGCGGAGTGGAAACATGTGACCGGGGCGCGCGAAATCGGCCGCAGTCGCAGCAGAATCCATGGCAAGTCGAATGGTAAGCGCACGGTCGGCGGCGGAAATTCCGGTAGTCACGCCTTCCAATGCATCGATAGATTCGGTAAACGCAGTTCCAAAATTTGAGGTGGTGAGCGTGCTCATCAACGGTAAACGCAAGTAATCGCAGCGCGCACCGGTCAGGGAAAGGCAAATCAACCCTCGGCCATGGGTGGCCATAAAGTTGATAATCTCGGGGGTGATCTTCTCGGCCGCAAGTGTGAGGTCGCCTTCATTTTCGCGATCCTCATCGTCCACCACAACGAGCATGCGTCCGTCGCGCGTTTCCTGAATGGCTTCCTCAACCGATACGAACGCCATAGGCTCTTCTCCTTATGTTAGCGCCGACGTGATCTCCGTGACGGCGGACGGGGTGCGGAACGCGCACAGCGACTCCTTAGCCGATGAGTCTCCGCTCGAAATCCGAATCGGCTTCGTTTCGCCTTCGGGTTATACCAGCCAAAGCTTGTCAATTACGATGCGCACTCCGGGACATGATCGTGAACTGGCCGCCGGATTCCTCCTCAGCGAAAAAATAGTGCTTGACCCGCAGGATAGCCTCAGCGAGTTGGAATCGCC
>CAXSIG010000712.1:1290-3106 GCA_964237255.1 uncultured Bryobacteraceae bacterium | reverse complement strand
GGATCCAAAAGAGAATCTGAACTACTTCCCCATGCCCATTACGCGCGAGGTGATTGAGCGCGGGCATCAGCGGTTCGACGTATTCTGTTCTCCTTGCCACGGCAAGCTTGGCAACGGCGCGGGCATGATTGTGAAGCGTGGATTCAAAGCGCCTCCTTCGTATCACATCCAGCGGCTTCGCGATGAAAAGCCGGGCCACTTCTACGACGTAATCACCAATGGTTACGGCGCCATGTACAACTACGCCGCGCAGATTCCGCCGCGTGATCGCTGGGCGATCATCAGTTACATCCGCGTCCTCCAGTACAGCCAGAATGTTCCAGCCGCTGATATCACATCGGACATGCGCGCGAAATTAGATGCGCCGCCGCCGGTCCGCGAGGGTAGCGGAACAACGGAGCCGGTCCCGGCCCGTGAGCCGGAAATCAAGAGTTCCCCGAACACGCCTAATTTGCCTCCCGGCGCCCCCGCGACTCCTTCCAGTCCGACGCCTGGCATAGCCAGAGATAAGAAGATCGGCGCGGGAGACAACAAGAAATGATGATCGAGAACCAATACACGCTCGCCCCCGCGGTAGGCGTGGATCTCCGCAAGTTTCAGCGCATTGCGCTGATTGTCGGAATCGTGGGCGTCGTTGCGCTCCTTATCGGATTTTTTACTACCACGGCAGAGCAATTTCTTCGTTCGTACTTAATCGGTTTTCTGTTCTGGAACGGCATGGCGATGGGGTGTTTCAGCCTCGTTATGATTCAGTACATGACTGGTGGCGCGTGGGGCATGATGCTCCGTCGTCCCTTGGAAGCAGGCGCTCGAACCTGGATGTTGGGGGCGCTGCTGGTGCTGCCCATCCTGTTCGGCGTTCACGTTCTCTATAGCTGGGCTCAGCCGGACGTTGTTGCGCATAGCAAAATCTTGCAGGACAAGCAGTTCTACCTGAACGTGCCGTTTTTTATCATTCGCGCGGTGATCTATTACGTCATCTGGGGCGGCATTATCACGCTGCTCACCCGATGGTCGCTGGAGCAGGACAGGACAGGCGACATCATGCTGGCGCGTCGATTGGAAAAGCTGAGCGGCGCCGGCATTGTTATTTATGCATTTACAATGACCTTCGCGGCGACTGACTGGATTATGTCGCTAACGCCGCTTTGGTTCTCCACCATCTACGGCCTGTTGCTTTGCGTGGGGCAAGTGCTCTCCGCATTGGCGATGATCGTGGCGACGATTGTCTTTCTTTCGAACTTCAAACCGCTCTCCAGCTTGATCACCAAGCGCCATCTGCATGACTTGGGCAAGCTACTGCTCGCGCTCACCATGCTTTGGGCGTACCTGTCATTCTCCCAGTTGATCCTGATCTGGTCCGGTAATCTTCCGGAAGAGATTACCTACTACATCGATCGATTGAACGGCGGCTGGCAATACGTCGGTGCAATTCTGCTGCTGTTTCACTTCGGGTTCCCTTTCCTGATGCTGCTTTCCCAGGCGCTGAAGAAAAACCCGAAGACGATTCAGCGAATCGCCATCTACATTATTGTGATCCGCATTGTCGACGTGTTCTGGCTTGTCGAACCGAATTTCAACGGCTCGCACTTTCGGTTGCACTGGCTGGATGTCGTTGCCCCTGTCGGGATCGGCGGCCTTTGGCTCGCGTACTTCTTCCGCAATCTGATGGAACGCCCCATTCTTCCGGTAAACGCGCCGGATCTTCAAAAGGCACTGGACCATGGACGACATCACCACTAAGCACGGACAACAGCCTCCCGACGATTTGCCGGCGACAGCCGAGCCGGAGAATCCGCGCGTTGCCTACGAGCAC
>CAXSIG010000712.1:0-1280 GCA_964237255.1 uncultured Bryobacteraceae bacterium | reverse complement strand
GCGATGCCGACGTCTTTACCGTTTCGAAATATGCAATTGCGCTGGCGTTCGGCGTCCTAATTGCCGCTTCTGCCATGTGGGGTCTATTCCGCTGGTTCGAATCGCGCCAAAACGAAGAAGTGACTAAGCTTCCCCCTTCTGTGATCGAATCCCGACGAACTCAGTTGCCTCCTGAGCCGAGACTCCAATCGACGCCCAAGATCGACCTGAAGGAATTTCTGGCCGAAGAAGATTCCGCACTTGGCAACTATAAGTGGTTGGATCAAACGCACACAACTGCTCGCATTCCAATAGATGAGGCCATCGGTATTATGGCCAAGCGCGGTTTACCGTTCAAACCACTTCAGGGCGGAATCGGCCTTGACGATGAAGGCTATCGATTGCTTCCGGAAAAATCCAGCAGCGGAAGGACGTTCGAGAAAATCGCCCAATGATCGCTCGTTTCGCTATCGGGTTCGTTACGCTCGCGTTGGGAATTGCGCCTGCCCAGCAGGACATTCTCAATATGAAGGGCACGGACCGCCCGAACCCACTTAAAAATGTTGGGATCGATCAGAAGCTGAATTCCCAAGTTCCGCTCGACCTTCCATTCGTCGACGACGCGGGCCGCTCCGTTCATTTGGGCGATTACTTCGGCAAAAAGCCGGTTCTGCTCGCGCTGGTTTACTACTCCTGCCCCATGCTATGCACGCAGATTTTGAATGGTGTAGCCAGCAGCCTAAAAGCCGTAACGTTTAACCCGGGACAGGAGTTTGAGGTGGTAGTCGTTAGCTTTGACGCGCGCGAGAAGGCCCCGCTTGCTGCCGAGAAGAAGATGTCGATCCTCAACGCGTATCATCGCCCCCAAACCGCGAATGGATGGCATCTGTTAACGGGCGAGTTGAAGTCGATTAACGCCCTGACGGATGCTGTAGGCTTCCGATACTACTACGACGCCCACTCGAATCAGTTCGCGCACGCCAGCGGCATCATGGTTTTGACTCCTGAGGGCAAGCTGTCCAAGTATTTCTATGGCGTGGAATATTCTCCGAAAGATATCCGTTTGGGCCTAATTGAGGCAGCCCAAAACAAGATCGGAAATCCGGTCGATCAGCTTCTTCTGTTTTGCTACCATTACGATCCGACGACCGGAAAGTACACGCCCATCGCGATTTCGGGTCTTCGCGCGGCAGGCGCCGCTACCTTGGTTCTTTTGGTTGGCTTCATTTTTGTTAACGTCCGGCGGGATGGGAAAAACACAGGCCGCCCCGCACAAAATACATGAAAACGAACTACATCCC
>CAXSIG010000711.1:2584-3107 GCA_964237255.1 uncultured Bryobacteraceae bacterium | reverse complement strand
CATCTTCCTGGCTGTGCTCGTAATCGCGTGGCACAGGAAGTTGCTCTTCGAATCGCCTGCGGTGGTGCTCTTCGGCTATTTGATTTTCAGTCTGCTGACCATTCTGGTATGCGGCATGGGTCGGACGCTTCCTACTTTCTGGCTATACCCCACAGCAAAAGTCGCGCGCTATTTAAGCGTTCCCGTAAGTTACTGGACGGCCCTGATCCTTGTTACTGTCTGGACCTTGCTTCGTGGATATTCCAGCCTCCGTCTAGGCTGGACAGCGATTGCCGTGGCGTCCTGTGGCATGGCCTATCAATTACCGCGCGTAAACCCGTGGCTGACCAGGCAGTTCGATTATTACTCCCGTGCCGAAAGCGGTATGGTGTCTCTCGAAACAGGCGTCAAGTGCGACAGCTTGATCACCACGGATATCTATCCTGTTCCGGAAAATGTCTGGAAATGGGACCCAATTCTCAAAAGCCGCAAACTCTCCATTTACGAAGATGAGCATTTCACATGGATGGGCAAGCCGGTTGGT
>CAXSIG010000711.1:0-2574 GCA_964237255.1 uncultured Bryobacteraceae bacterium | reverse complement strand
CACAGCGCTGGCGGCTCAATCGGCGGAACCGTAACATCCGTTCTCCCGTTTAGCTGCGCATTGCAGTTGGCCGGCTGGATAGATGGCGGACAGCGGGACTTTATACTGGTCAACGACAAGGGAATTGTCGCCGGCTTAGCCAGACGGATGCGAGCGCCTCTGCCCCTCTATTTGCCGAACCGATGGATCGCCACCGCGCCCCGGGAAAACTGGACCGGGTTTGTCGATTACACGCTTGGCGGCGCTTTCGTACAACCCTATGCGATTCTCGCCAATGGTAGTCCGGCTCCTTTCGGCGCAGCCGTGTCAATTCCACCGCCGGACCAGCGCACCTTGTAGACAATTGGCAGCCGGACGCATAGAATCGGGGTCATGAGCGAAGTGGGAAGAAGAGATTTCCTGAAATCCTCGGCGGCGCTGGCAACAACCGCGGCTGCGTATACGCGGATCGCGGAGGGCGCCTCCGACAAGGTGAACGTAGGCTGGATCGGCACCGGAAGCCGCGGCATGTACGTCATGGAGCACGGCTACCAGTCGAAGGAGATCATGCAGGTGGTCGCGGTGTGCGACACCTATAAAGGGAACCTCGCGAAAGGCAAAGATCAGGTCCAGACCATCGGGGGCAACACTCCGAAGACCTATGTCGATTACCGTGAGCTTCTGGCGGATCCGAACGTCGATGCGGTCGCCATCTCCACCCCCGAGCACCTCCATTTCCCCATGGCTATGGCTGCCCTCAAAGCCGGCAAGAATATCTATCTTGAAAAGCCCATTGCTCACACCATTGAAGAGGGTGCGCAAATTGTCGCACTTGCGGAGAAGACCGGCCGAGTGGTGCAAGTCGGTACGCAAAATCGAAGCAACAAACTCTACAAGCGCGCCAAGGAAATGTATGAGCAGGGCATGGCGGGCGAATGTCACTTCACCAGAGCGTTCTGGTACCGGAACTTCGATACCACCGCGCCCGTGCCCGCGGCATGGCGCTACGTAATCCCGTCTGACGCGTCGGCCGACAACACGGATTGGAAGCGTTTTCTCGAAGGCGCAAAAGATCAGCGCGTCCCCTTCGATACCCATCGCTACTTTCAGTGGCGCAACTACTGGGATTATTCGAGCGGTATCTCGACTGACCTGCTGGTCCACCAGACCGACATCAGCAACTTCGTTCTCGGCAAGACCGTACCGAACACCTGCTCCGCTTCCGGTGGCGTGTATATGTGGACCCGCGCGAAGGGTGACGACCGCGAAGTTCCCGACACCTTCAGCGCCGTCTATGAGTATCCCGATCAATTCGAGCTCAATTACTCCAGCTATTTCGGCAACGATCAATACGGTTACGGCGAACAGTTCATGGGTTCGGAAGGAACCATAGAAGTCATCAGCCGACAGTACATGAACTTTTTCCCGCAGAAGTTCAAAGGCGTCGCCGTAAAGGACCGCAAGGAACTTCACCTGGATCGCGTCAAAGATCTGGGCCAGGCGGACGACGGTACCGGCGACCACGTGCGTAACTTTCTGATGGCGTGTCTCGGCAAGGAAAAGGCGATCGCTCCCGCCAAAGCCGGCCAGATTGCCGCGATCCCCGGACATCTCGCAACACTCTCGTACAAGAACAACAAGAAGATCTTCTGGGACGATAAAACGCAGAAATATCACTTCTCCTAAGGGGTGTTTCGCAATCCCGTACTTGCTACCGCGCTCGCGATTCTGGTTTATGGAATGCAGTCGGCGGCTCTCGGTACGCTGCTTCCCGGGATCTCGCACCGACTGCAACTAACAGGCGCGCAAAGCGGTCTGCTCGCTTTCCTACAGGGCGCCGGTCTAATCGTTGCCGCACTATCTACCGGTCCGGTGATCGACCGGTTCGGACTCAAATGGGGTGTGGTGTTCGGGCTCGCTCTCAGTGCTGCGTCGCTTCTGTGCTTGGGATCATCGCCCGGCTTTTTCGCCGCGGGCGCATCAATTCTCGGTCTTGGTCTCGGAGGTGGCGTGATGACCACCAGCACAAACGCGATTGGCGGGTCCATTGGCGCTGGCGCCGACCGTTCCGCTACCCTCAACCTGCTCAACATGTTTTTTGGCCTGGGCGGTTTGATCACCCCGCTGCTCGCCTCATACCTGTTCGCCGGCGATATCGAACGCGTATGTTTGATATTGGCTGCGGCAGCTATTTTAGTGCTGGCGGTATCGCTTCGGATGTCCTTACCATTTGCGGCACAAGCCTCAATTTTTCGCCTGGTCGATGCGTCACGGGTGGTGAGCAACCCGATGCTGCGTCTGGTCTGCTTCTACCTGTTCTTTTACGTTGCCTGCGAGGTCGGTGTCTGGAACTGGTTGGCGAAATATCTGATTTCAATGGGGATGAGTGCATCGATCGCACTCCGGATTTTGTCGCTTGGCTTTGGACTGGGCATGTTGTCGGGCAGGCTATTCGCAGCTCGCGCACTATCCAGAACACCCGTGCTTCAGGTCACTCTCGCCTGCTCCGGCCCAGTCGTTTTATTTACCGGGGGACTGTTGACTCAATCGGCTCCCGTCGCGCTCGCGGTACTCACATTCGCAACCGGTTTCGCC
>CAXSIG010000710.1:0-3117 GCA_964237255.1 uncultured Bryobacteraceae bacterium | reverse complement strand
GGGTGATTCCCAAACGCAGGGCCTGAGCGGCCGCAGTTCCCGCAGCTTGGCCGATTACCGCACACGTCGCCATAACGCGCGTGGAAGTGAAAGCTGAATGCGTGGCGCTGATGTTCCGACCCGCCATCATCAGGTTTGGTATGTTGCGGCTGTACAAGCTCCGAATCGGAATGTTGTAAACCTGCGGAGGATGCAGATTCGTGTTGGGCGCGATGTCGGAGCGGTCGAAGCCTCCGGGAGGATGATCGTCCATGGGCCAACCGCCTATGGCGACACCATCCGCCAACGTGTTGTTCATCAAGTCTTGTTGGCGGAGCATGTAATCGCCAACCATACGGCGGCTCCCGCGCTTGCCGGGCATCATGCCGACCCAATCCATCGCGAAGTTGGAGGAACCGGGAACTTCGCCGGAATTCTTGATGTAATCCCAAACGCCCATAACGATCGAGAGAAGTTCGAAGCGGATACGTTCGTTGTCGCGGATGGTTGAAATCTGCCCGCCCCACTCGATCCACCAGTAGCCGTACTCCCAATGCGTCACTGGGCGAAAATTCAGTTGTGCCTTGGTGATCTTGCGCGCCCACTTGGGCGGCGTAAACGGCATCGGCTTATGGAACTGTTTCGAGGTAAACAGGATGCTGGAGCCGAGCGTTTCTTCGTCGTGCTTTTCCGGAGCGAGGCTCTCTTCATACTCCGAACGCGAGTTGCGTCCGGTGACGAAGTCTGCGCCCGATTCCAGAGCGAGACGCGAATCGCCGGTTGCGTCGATAAAGAGTTTGGCGCGAATGCGGTAAAGGTGTTCGGATTTATCGCATCACACCATCGCCTCGGTGATTTTGCTGTCTTGTTTGTGTGCCCCGTATAGGGTCGATTCGAGAAGCAGTGTGATATTTGGCTCGCTGACGACTTTGTCGTACAAAAGCAAGTCCCACAGTTCCCAGGAACGTTGCGGGTTGTTCGCGGCATCGTCGAGCCGAATCTCTTCGATAAGTCCGGATTCCCGCCAGCCCGGCCGATTCTTGTGAGCGCTGGAACCCACGACGTGCATCTTTACTTCACTCGACGAGTTGCCACCCAAACGCGAGCGGTCCTGAATGAGCACTACCTTCGCGCCTTCGCGCGCGGCGGAGACGGCGGCGCATACGCCGGCCAAGCCGCCACCCGCCACTAAGAGGTCCGTGTCCAAAGTAACGGACGTCATGTTCGGTTCGGCCGCGAAATCGTGGTGGGCTACGGGCGGCGCAATCCGGTCGAAGTCTTTACGGATCTGCGCTAACTGAGTAGGGCTTAATTGGTCTGCGGCATCCGCACGGATAGTTAGTGCATAAGCCCCAAGGCCAAAGGTGGACGTTAGCAGGTCGCGTCGATTCATAGATTCCCGGTCGCCCGTATTATTTCACATTTCAGTTTTCGGGTTTCGGAGGCGCCGGCGAGCGCCACTCGAGGCATACGAGATAATTCCCGCCGCCAACATTAAGGCCAGAGTGTCCGGTTCGGGAGATTCCGACACGGGGGTCTCGTCGTGGGTCGTGGATTGAAGCGAATCGCTGCCCGAAGGGAAGACAGTAAACGTGACTCCGTTCGCGTGTGAGTCTCCCGTAGGCAAGGGAGCGAAAGTTGGATTCATGTTGGTAGGTGGATAGGAGTTCGCGAGAACGATTGGAGGAAAGTCAGGAAAACTGTAGGCAACCGGCGCCCATAACGGGACCGATGGCAGTGAGGGCGTAGTGACGCCGTTAGTTTGGCCGCCCGAGATCGGCGGATACGAAACGGATGACGGCGGCGTGGGAGGCAGCACAGTAGTCGGCGGCGGAACGCCGAAGTTTCCAGACACCGGAAACGTCAACCCTGAACTGGACCCGCCCGTTGTGACGCTTGTCGGGACTGTGGATCCTGTGGCCCCGTTCTGAGTTTGGCCACCTCCGCTCGGCAAATAACCGCCACCTCCGCCACCCCCTCCAAGTGCACCGCCCGTCCGGGAGAGGTCCGGACCGAAGCTGGCTTGGTAGTCTTTAGCGACCGTGCTGCCCGGCGCTTTTGATTCGCCAGGGGTTGTGTTGACCGTCTCCTGCCAATTCTCCTCATTCCAGCGCGGCGGCGACGCCTCCAGCTCCAGGACTTCCTCAAATTCTTTGGGGCTTGGCTCCTCCTTTTGCAAGACCGGAGATTGGGGTGTGTCGGATAGCCGATTGCCGCATCGTGTTCGGGCGCTCAGGTTTCCGTCCGTAAGAAGCGTTTCTCCCTTCGGGAGTGTGAGGCGATTTCGAGTCCAGTAAATTCGGTCCCCCTTCCGATACGAAACATAAACTCGACGCGGCCGAGTAAGCTGGATAGCCTCTGTACGTTCCACGTGGAAGCCACCGTAGTGTTCCGCTGCTACCGGATCGGTAAGTAAGGCTGTGCGCAACTCCGCGCCGGACTCTACTCCTCCCGAGATGACTGAATATGGATAGGTTCGACGTTGTCGCGGTCGTACTGGCGCCCGTCCAGCTACGGTGATTACCGTGTGAGATTTCCGTTTGTTCGTAACGGCAACAAAAGAGACCGCCACCACGCAGGAGATTGCGCCGGCAACATACCAATAACCGCTCTTGGACATCGTACTTCGGCTTTCGGCAAAAGTCGTCCAAACCTTTAGTCCCAGCGGCCCGGTTCGCTAGAGTAGAGGGATGCAACAGGCGCCTGCCAACATCCAACTCGAGAAAATTGCGGAGTACCGCGAGAGCTATGCGAACAGCGTTCAGATCCGCGTTAACCTCTGGGACTTCTTTCTCATGTTCGGCCTGGTAGCGCAGACTTCGCCTGACCGTGTCAGTATCCAGAATTTCCAAGGCATTTACGTCAGCCCGCAGCAGGCCAAGGCACTTTTGAATGTCTTGGGGCAGAATGTAAGCCAGTATGAAGCGGCATTCGGGGAAATTGTTCTAGAGCCGCAGTCCGGCGCCGGGCTGGTGCAGTAGGGTTGAAGGACCAGGGCCGCCGCATTCGTCCGACGGTCTACCTGTTCTTCTTCGCCGTAATTTCTACCATCGTCTTTCTAACGCACGCTCCACTGTTTCACGTCCCTTTTTACTGGGATGAGTTAGGGCAGTTTGTTCCGGCTTCACTGCAATTGTT
>CAXSIG010000709.1:0-3125 GCA_964237255.1 uncultured Bryobacteraceae bacterium | reverse complement strand
GGCTCGAAATTCCTGAAGGAATTTACTATCCTCGCTGGCGGGGAAGACGCGGAAGCAGGCGTAACTCGAGGCAGGATACTCGGAGAGGCCCAGAACTGGGCGCGTGAACTGGCGAATGAACCGCCGAATCTGATGACTCCTACCGTTCTTTCCGAACGCGCGCGGGAAATGGCCAACAGCTACGGACTTGCCTGCGAAATTCTGGACGAGGGCAAAATGCGCGAGCTCGGCATGGGGGCGCTGCTCGGTATCGCGATGGGCAGCGCGGAACCCCCGCAGTTCATCATCCTGCGCTACGTGCCCGCGACGGGTTCCGAAGGCAAACCGCATATCGGACTGGTGGGTAAGGGCGTCACCTTCGATACCGGAGGTGTCTCGATCAAACCAGCCGAGAACATGGACAAGATGAAATACGACATGTGTGGCGCTACGGCGGTTTTGGGGGCCATGCAGGCGATCGCTCAGTTGAAGCCGCACGTGCCGGTGACCGGAATCGTTCCTACGGTCGAGAACATGGTGGGACACAAAGCACAGCGTCCCGGAGATATCGTAACCACGCTTTCCGGCAAGACAGTAGAGGTGCTGAATACCGATGCGGAAGGGCGCATGATTCTGGCCGACGCTTTAACCTACGCGCAACGGCTAGGGTGCACCCATCTGATGGATGCGGCCACCCTGACTGGAGCTTGCGTGGTGGCGCTTGGCTCAATCAATACTGGAACTTTCAGTAATAATGACGATTTCTGCGCTCAGTGGATGCACGCCGCGGCGGCCGAAGGCGAGAAGATGTGGCGCATGCCGCTCGACGACGAATACAAAGAGCTTTTGAAAAGTCCTTTCGCCGACTTGCACAACATTGGCGGGCGCTGGGGCGGGGCGATTACGGCTGCTCTCTTTCTGAAGGAGTTTGCCGATCCGCTGCCGTGGATTCACCTAGATATTGCGGGAACCGCCTATGTGGAAGAGGTGAAGCCGCATCTAGCAAAAGGTCCAACTGCCGTAGCGCTTCGCAGCTTTGTGCGCTTATGCACAGAGTTTGTTTGACACAGATGAGAGAATACTGGTCAACAGGAGACTAGCTCATCGAGGAATCGATTGAGCCTGTTAACGGAACTTAAGACGGAACTACCGGCATTATTCATCGATCAGCATTTCGGCGATTGGGAACGTCATGTAAAAGACTTCTTCTACATTCGTGAGCCGAATGATGGGTTAATTTTGTACGTCAGCAAGGCTTACGAGCGAATCTGGGGCCGGACCATCGCCAGCCTTTACGCCGACCCTCACTCGTGGCGTTCCGCTCTTCATCCGGAGGACGCCGAGCGCGTCATTCGGGCGTCAGCAAGACCGGAAGGCTTCCAGGACGATTATCGAATCATCCAGCCAACCGGAGATGTCCGTTGGATTCGGTCCCGCACATATCCCGTATTGGATGACGACGGCGGAGTACTTCGCATGGTCGGCTTCGCGGAAGACATTACGGAGTGGAAACGATTAGAACAGCAGTTGGCGCAATCGCAGAAGATGGACGCGGTGGGACGTCTTGCGGGGGGTATCGCGCATGACTTCAACAATTTGCTAACTGTTATTAACGGCTATTCGGCCTTATTGGAAGAGCGGCAAGATCTGCCGCACGGGATTCGCGAGGACATTCAGAATATCCACAAGGCCGGCCAGCGCGCGGCGGAGATGACGAATCAACTGCTGGCGTTTAGCCGCAAGCAGCCCCTGAAGCTAAAAACGATGAACCTCCCGGCCGCTGTCGCGGAAGTGGAGCCGATGTTACGCCGCTTAATCCGTGAGGATGTCGAACTGGTAATCGCTCCATTCGAGGGCGACCTGTGTGTGTGCGCCGATGCGACCCAGATTGAACAGGTCTTACTGAATCTGGTAATCAACTCGCGAGACGCCATTGAACACCAAGGCACCATAACTATAGAAATGCACGAAGAGTATTTCGATGCCGGGCGAGCCTTGATGCATCCCGGATGCACTGTGGGCCGCTACGCCATGCTCGCCGTTAGCGACAATGGCCGCGGTATGGATACGGAAACGCAGGATCGCATTTTTGAACCGTTCTTCACAACCAAAGAAGAGGGCGAAGGCACAGGTTTGGGTTTGGCGACCGTCTATGGCGTTGTCAAGCAGAGCGGCGGGACCATTTGGGTGTACAGCGAAGTGGGCGTGGGGACCACGTTCCGCGTATATCTTCCGCTTACCTCACAAGAAGCGCCGCCCACCAAAACCGCACCCAGTTTGAAGAAGCATACCGGAACGGGGACGATCCTGATCGTGGAAGACGACGACCAGGTACGCGCGCTTGCCTGTGCTACCTTGATCGCGCGAGGCTACAAGGTTTTCTCCGCAGAAAATGGCGAAGCCGCTCTAGAACTGGTAGATAAATTAGATACGCCGATCGACATGCTGATTACAGACGTAATTATGCCGAAGATGGGCGGCCCTGAACTAGTAGACCAGTTGTCGCCCGGGCGGCCCGCTATGCGCGTGCTTTATGTTTCCGGATACACCGAAAACGCAATTATCCCGACCAACAAGATTCCCGCCGGGGTCCAATTGCTACCCAAGCCGTTCACGCCCGCGATGCTGGCACAGAAAGTAAGTGAGATGCTCACGCGCGACAACGGTTAACGCAATTCGATCACAAGCGTCCGGTACGGCTTCCCTCCAAGATTTTTCAGCACCGGTGCATCTTCGCCCTTGTCGTGCCAGATAACGTCGCCTGACTTTCGTTCACGGACTGTCTTTTCGTGGGTCGCGGAATCGAGCCGCTCATAGCGGCAATCGTCCAGAAATACGATTAGTTGATCGGTAGGCCGGATATAACGCTCACGCGGAATACCAGGCTCATAGACGATCTCTTTCACACTTACACGGCTGTTTTCAAACTTCACTCCACCCACCGCCATTAAGGTAACTCCCGAGGAAATTACGGCCGTTGCCGTCAGTTGCCACTTCATCCGGGGAACTATATCAGGATTTGTGACGTTCCGTTCATTGCACGTTGACGAATGTTGTAGCACAATGACAATGCCAAATTATGAGACTCCGCGTACTGGGAATCGTGCTGGCCGGTGGTAAGGGTACCCGGTTGTATCCGCTGACGA
>CAXSIG010000708.1:0-3132 GCA_964237255.1 uncultured Bryobacteraceae bacterium | reverse complement strand
TCCCTTCGACGACACGGTGAAGTTACCGTTGCGGGTATACAACGTTCCGGACGGGCCATTGACAGCGAAAAAGCCGCGACCAGATAAGGCTACGTCGAGCGGATTATCCGTATTGTGCAAAGCACCTTGTGAGTAATCCGTCCAATGTTTCTCAATATTCGGCAGCGAGTCCGGAGATGCACCTGAACCATCCGCCTCGGGCGCCAGCGCGTCACCGGAAACATAGAGTCCATAAAACTCACGATCCGATTTATATCCGCCGGTCGACGCGTTCGCGATATTGTTCGCCAGCAATTCCAGCGACTCCATACGGGCGCGCATTCCAGCGGCGGCTGAGATTGAAAGAGGATCCATAACTTGCGACTCTGGTGGTGCACTACGTTCGCCAGTGACGCAAGAACGCTAACTTGCTCAAATACAACAGGTAGCGCAAAGCAGCACCATCGCACAGCGTGTCAAGACTTTGCCGGTTGCAACAGAATGGCAAAAGTGTGGCGCATCGAAAACAAACAAAGCGTTGAAAATGCAAGGAATTTCGATGGCCGGGAGCGTGCCTTTTAAGTGGCCAGTGCTGCTTCCCGCTGTCACAGAAATAGGCCAGGCGTTTTCGACACCGCTTCTCTCCTCACCGAAGTCGCTCGTGCCATTTACCAAAGACGCTACAGACTTTCTGAACGTCTTGAACAGTCTTGACCTTGTTCCGCACGGCACCGAAGAAACCGAACCTCCGGCAAGCTTGCCATCGAGCACACCAACAAGGCCAGAACTTCAGAAGCCGAGTCTAACGACGGTTCAGGCGGGAGAACCGAGTGCAGACCCGCCTAGACCACGTTCTGCCAAACCACTTCCCACTTTCGACCAACCGGATCGGATACTGTCTGTGGGCACAACAAATATTTCGCCGATTCCCATTACGATAGCCCATGCCGCCATCGGGGAAAGCCTTCCGGCAACGTTGCAGCTAGGCTTGCCCAGCAATTTCGCATCGCAATCAACAGAACAGCCAAACGAAATTAGTCCGAAACCAACACCGTTATCACAGATCTCTACGGCGGATTACAACCAATCCCCACGAACTACTCCCAACAAGAATTCCGCAATTGAGCCACGCAAATCCGCAGCCGATTTACTAGGTGCTACCGACTCAGACCTTATAATGTCCAACGCCGCGGCTTGGGTCAACGGGAAGAAGGCCGAAGTCAGCGACTTGCTCCCCGAGTCGACCCGCTCTCAGACTACCCACGACCCAGGGGAATCTGATCCACGCTCGAATCTCCGGCTAAAACCACAGGAGCCGCAATCCGAAGGATCGGTAGCACTTTCGCCGGTAGCATCATTACCAATCGGCACGCTATTCCCACCAACGATCAACGCGCCATTACCGCCTGCTCCAACGCCACAGCCCGACTCCCGATCTACTGCTCGCGAAGACCGAGCTTCCTCTTTACCTGGCAACCAACTCGTCGCAAAGCTGTCCCAGCCGAGTCTCGGTCAACCGGCGTTCACCGCTTTTGAAGCGAGGCTGACGCCACGCAGTGGGCCATCAAAGCCGCTCGGCGATGTGTCTCCTTCACAAACCACGACAGCTACCGCCATAGTTCCGGCAACGGAACCGCACTCCGATACACGTTTCCAAAACCCGGAACCGCAAGCTCAGCCGTTAAAAACCGAAATTGACAGTCCGCAACCAAAGAGCGGCGCTACGGTTCAGCCCACCGCTTTCGAAACAAAGCCGGATAGAACTCTTGAAGCGGTTCCGATCGCGGCCCGTCCTCTTACCGCCCGCCGGCAAGAGCTACAGGAACGGCAAGTGACCACCACACAAACACAAATGCCTCAGGGACAGACTGTCGGACGCCCACAAGTCTTTCAGCAATCCAAGCCCGACGCTCATGTGGTGAGGGCATCCTCGCCCGACCTGGCGGAACCTCCCGCTCCACAAACAGGACCCGCCCGCGACATCTCGTTCCGCGTCGGAGATAGCGGGGCTGACTACGTCAATGTAAAAGTTACGGATCGCGCGGGACAACTGCATGTGGCAGTACAGTCTGCCGATTCCGCAGTTGCTCAGACACTTCAGTCCGGAGTGAAAGAATTGGCAAATCGATTAGAAACCTCCGGCTTTCATACCGAGACCTTGGTCCCCGGACGAACACAAGCTACACCGGATTCGCAACAAAACTCTGCCTTTCAAGATTTCCAGCAAAACCGTCGAGCGCCGGAACAGGAACAGCGCGCTCAGAAGAAGCGTCGGTCCGGCGAAGACGCCACATTTACCTTAACCCCCAACCAGGAGAATCAATGAGCACCATCTCGAACAGCTTATCGAGCCAGATTGTAAGCGACGGCTCAAATACCGCCACCACAAAGAACGACAGTGCCCTAACAAGTAAAGACACTTTTCTCAAACTGCTGGTCGCGCAGTTGAAGAATCAAGATCCGACGAACCCAACTGATAGCACTCAATTCGTGGGCCAGTTAACCCAGTACAGCGAGCTGGAGCAACTCATCGGGATCAACACAGGCGTGCAGAAATTGGGTACAGATCCCAGCGCCGCAACCGGCACGACCCCAACTACAACCAACTAGGAGAAGAACATGTTTTCTACATTCCAAACCGCACTTTCGGCACTGAACGCAACGTCAGCAGGTATCGATGTAACCAGCAATAATCTCGCGAACTTGAATACAAACGGCTTTAAAGCCTCGAATGTCTCTTTCCAGGACTTGGTGACTCAGTCGTTCGGGAGTGTCGGCTCATCCCAGTCCGGCGCTGGAGTGGCCCGCGCAACCAGCAGCCGCCCATTCACCCAAGGCGCAATCTCAAGCACATCCAGCCCACTCGACGCAGCTATTAACGGGGACGGCTTTTTCGTTCTTAGTGGCTCAGGCGGTGTCCGCGAATATACGCGCGCGGGGAACTTCAAGACCGATGCAACGGGCACGCTGATTACACAAAATGGCGAGAAAGTACAAGGCTGGACAAAGTTAAACACCGACGGCACCGTAAACACCAGCAGCGCGATCGGAGATATTACGTTGGCTACCGGCAATCTGCGGCAGCCGTTTGCCACCCAGAATTTTTCGCTAAACATGAATCTGAACGCCGGCGGAGTGGTGGGGGACGCAACC
>CAXSIG010000707.1:0-3136 GCA_964237255.1 uncultured Bryobacteraceae bacterium | reverse complement strand
TCTGGCTGAACCCGCTCTTGAGAGCAAGTTCCACTTCTTCCTTGAACGCGGCTTCCACCTTCGCGACATTCTGTGGCGCGGCGATGGCGTTCGCCCGGAAAGCGCCGTCTTTTTCGTCGCTCTTCACAGTTACCCCCGAACCAACGCCGTAGCTCAGCCCGTCTTTCACCCGAATTCGGGTTGCCAGCCGGGAGTTCAGAAAGCCGCCGCCGAGCATATAGTTTCCCAGCAGCAGCGGCGCATAGTCCGGATCGCTGTTGGCTAAATTCAGCCGTAAGGCTGCGAAAAATACGGCGTTGGCTTTGTCGGGAGTCTCGATGGTTTCGTTCAACGGGGTGATCTTCTGATAGCCGGTCTTAATCCGCGCGTAGGGTGCGGAGCTCTTCCAATTGCCGAACAACTCCGTCGCTGTCTTTGTTGTGGCGGCTGGATCGAAATCGCCCACCACCGCCAACTCCGCATGTGACGCTCCATAGAACCGTTTGTAGAACGCCTTGACATCATCCAGCTTGGCGGACTTCAGATCCGCGGTTTGCTCGTCGATCGTCCCGCGAACGTCGCCTTTCGGAAACGGATAGAGAATTCGTTGGAGACGAATCGCAGCGAGCGCCTGAGGTTCCGCACGCGCGGAATCCAGCCCCGTAATCTGTTCCTTGCGTGCCTGTTCGAATTCGTTCTCCGGGAAAGTCGGTTCTTTGAATATCTCCGCAACCAGCCTTAACGTGGCGGGCAGGTTCTCCCGCGTCGTTTCGATCATCGCGAAAGCCGTACTTGCGCTCCCGCCGATATTGATCTGCGCCTTGAGACGGTCCATCTCATCCTGAATCTGCTGACGGTTCTTGGAATTGGTCCCACGCATCAATAACCGGCCGGCTAGTTCGCCGGGGATATCCTGATTTTTCAGGCTATCCACGTCCCCGAAATGAAGACGTACCACAGCATGCACGCTGCCTCCGCGCGTCTTCTTGGGAAGCATCGACACCTTCATGCCTGACGGCAAAGTAAACCGTTGCAGCCGCGATTCGATGTTTTTCGGCGATGGATCGAAAGCCTCGCCTTGCGCAATGGCCACGTCGCCTTTATAGTCCTTCAACAGAGCCGCGACATCGGTCTTTGCCGGGATAGTCGCGCGGTCCGGCTTCGGATCCGGAATAAATTCACCCAACGTGCGGTTAGAGGTTTTCAGATAGGTTGCCGCGACGCGCTGGACATCGGCCGGCGTCACTTTCTTCATCAAGTCGCGACTCTGGAACAGAAGGCGCCAATCACCCTGAGCCAAAAACTCGCTCAGGAACAGCCCCACGCGGTCCGCATCCCGTAAGCTTTGATCGATCTGTTTCAGAATTCGCGTACGCGCGCGATCTACCTCTTCTTTGCTGGGCGGCTCTTTCACCACGCCGTCGATGGTATCGAGCATCGCCTTGCGTGCGTCGTCCATTGAGTCCGTCTTGTTCAAGATCGCGCCGAACATAATCAACCCCGGCTCGTTCAACTGAATTGCGTTTGCGAGCACCTGGGATGCCTTTTTGTTATCAACGAGGGACTTATAAAGACGTCCGGACGACGGCTCTCCCATGATGCCGGCCAGAACATCCAGCGCCGCTTGGTCCGCGTTAGAACCGTCGGGCGTGTGATACATGGCAAAAAGGGCCTGGACGTCACCCACGCGACGCACCACCGTCATTCGCTCGCCATCCTGCTGCGGTTCTATCGTGTGGGTCGGCTCCAGAACACGTGTGGGCTTCGGAATCTTGCCGAAATACTCCCCAACCAAAGCAACCACCTTGGCCTCATCCACCTTGCCCGTGACCGTCAACACCGCGTTATCAGGCTGGTAGAACTTGCGATAAAACGCTTGTAGATTAACGATCGGCACGCGCTCTACGTCGCTCCGGTTTCCGATCACCGGGCGTCCATAAGAATGCGCTAGATAAGCGGCAGACATCGTGTGTTGAAACAAAACGCCGAAGGGGCTGTTCTCACCCATTTCAAATTCATTGCGCACAACGGTGAATTCCGAATCCAAATCGGCCTTCTTGATAAAAGAATTCACCATGCGGTCCGCTTCCAGGTCCAGTGCCCATTTCAGGTTTTCGTCCGAAGCCTGAAAGGTCTCGAAGTAATTCGTGCGGTCCCACGATGTGGTGCCGTTAGGCCGCGCTCCATGCGCAGTCAACTCCTGAGGAATGTTGGTGTGTTTCGGGCTGCCCTTGAACACCATGTGCTCAAGCAGGTGCGCCATGCCGCCCTCACCGGCGCCCTCATGGCGAGACCCCACTAGATAGGTCATGTTCACTGTTACCGTGGGCTTCGATTCGTCCGGAAACACTAGGAGCCGGAGCCCATTATCGAGCCGGTATTCGGTGATTCCCTCGACGGAGGTCACCTTAGTCGGCGCGCCGGTTTGCGCCGTGGCGGCTGTTGCCAGAAGTAACGCCGCGAAGAATTTGAAGTTCAATGTAAGCCGTCCTTGGCGCACAGGGATTCTATTTGGACGAGCTCGCCAAATAATCGATAGCGCTTTTCTTATATACCATTTTATAACGATCGAATTTCTATCGAGCTTTCGGTGTTTTCACGATTGTCATCCTGCGGACGCAGAACGCATCGTATGTAATGTTCGGCAACTTCACTCCGGAGAAGACAAGCCATCCGGCCAGCCCGTCCGCGGAAAACCATTTCGACGTGAACCGGTATCCGTGCGTCCCACCCACGTCCCATGCGTCCGTGTGGAACGCCACCGTCCAAGGTCCCCAAGGTTCCGGAGCGTCATAAATGCCCCAAGCTCCGCCGTGACTATACGCGACGGCCAGCAGGTAACGCTTCAGACCGGCGTTATAAACCGCATCGACGCGCTGGCAGTGCCCCGGAAAGGAAAACGCACCGCCGCGGTCCGCCAGTTCCGCCGTCCAAACAGGCGTGCCGCCCTCCATCTCCTTCAGAAACTCATAAGCGCTTCGGTCTCGGATGCGGTCTTTCGGAACTCGCGCCAGGATCACGCGGTAGCGTTTTCCGTTCGTCCAAAAAACGCTGAAGATTCCGCGCTTCTCCGTCGTTTTTCCGAGATTGAAATAGCGCGCTTCCGTAACGGACGCTGGCAAATCTGTCAAGAGTTCAGTCAGCTCCAAACCGACTA
>CAXSIG010000706.1:0-3138 GCA_964237255.1 uncultured Bryobacteraceae bacterium | reverse complement strand
GCAAACTCCGCAATCGCCCGCGCCGAAAAATCCGACACCGTCATAATCAGATCGGCCTGGAAAATCGCCGCCTTTACCTTGGCCTTCCAAAGTATTCTCTGCCGTACTCCGGCAAAGGCAAAGTTGGGGTTACGGTCTGCAATCGTGTCATGGATGCCGACCACGGTCGGGATCCTCCGCAGCATCGGAAAATACGAATAGACGGTGGGAAACCAGAAGGCGTCCACTTTTTCTCTCGCGACGGCCAAGCTCATGCGCAGCAGATCGGCCGGCGAGCGGTTGCCGTCATGTTTCGCGGCGTTGCCGGTCGACTGAGTCAGATGGACCGGTTTCATCGAAAAGCCCGCGATGGCAGGGAAATCGCGCGCCGCGTTTTCTTCCAAGAAGATCACGAAGTGATGTCGATGATCGATCTTGCCCAGGGCAGACGCGATCTCGCGTAGGAATCGGCCGTATCCTCGACGGTTGTCCCAACTTCCCCCATCGATCCCGATTCGCATCTTCAAAAGATCCGTGCGCCCGAACTCTTGCCAAATAAGTAGCCTGCGGTTTCTCCCCAACTCCACGCGATAACGAGCACCACAGTCCAACCGAGAGACGGTAGCAGAACGCGAAGCAGTCCCTTTCGAGAGCAATCGCGCGCAATCCTGACCAGCAGAAGCGCGGGAAGGGCCAGCGAGACAAAGGCAAATCCAACCCGCTTCACAACGCTTGCTCCGCGGACGCGATCCGCGGCGTAACCACGTCCGTAATGTACTCGCTGCCGAATGCCTTGCGGTATCGACATCGAGTTTTCGAACGTAACACGCGCTTCGGATTGCCACAGCATTTTCCCTTCGTCAGCCCAGCGTTGGTGCAGAGCCGTTTCCCACTCGCCCGGCGACTGACCCGCTTCCTCGAATGCTTCTCTTATGTAGGAAAAGTTCGCGCCCGATATCGACTTCACGGCACCCGTGCGCATGGGCGGAGCAAACGCGCTGTATTCAACCAGGTACACGGCTTGCGAGAATCGGTCGGCGGGTTCGCGCAATGCAACGATACCTCCAATCGCACGAGCGTCCGGATATGCCTGATGTGCTGCAATCAGGTCTCCGCACCACGTCGGCGATGGGACGCATCTCGCTTCGGTGAAAGCAACGATGTCGCTGGGCGGAAGGTGACTTGGTGTCCAACGGAGAATCGGGACGGATTGCGGAGTATCGAAGTGTTGAAACCAGACGGTCGGAAACGCAATCCGCAAGTGTCCCGCCGGATTCACGCGAGAGCAATCTTTTACTATGATGTGCGTCGCTTCGTTTTGTTGCGAGAGCGACTGAAGACAACGTTCCAGGGTACCCGGCGATTCGTAAGAAGTCACGATTACCGAGAGAGCCACTGTTTTCCTTCGCGCAGCAATCTTCGTACGGCTATATAAGAGCGTACCTTCGCGGTCATCAGGTGTTTCACATGTTCGGGATCGGACAGGTAGTACATATCCAGGCGCGGCAGTTCCGAAGGGTCCGCGTTTGGTCCAAGATAGTTCAGCCGCGTACCGCAACAGCGATCAAACCGCTTCGCTGCCGCAGCCCTGACCCGCTGGTCGCATCGACCGTAAGGATATGCGAAACTTTGCACGGCTCGGCCTATCCGTTGTTCTATCTCGTTGACACAGTCGAGAAGCTCACTGTTCACCTGTACGTCCTGTAGAGCGGTCAAATCCGCATGGTTGGCGGTATGCGCTCCCCATTCAATATCGTTCGCGCCGAGTTCGCGCACGCTGGTCCAGGAAAGTAAAGGTAGGCGGGGCGCCTTCGGCGATTGTCCAGCCCAGTTATTCTCGCGTCCACAATAACCGCTGACCAGGAAAACCGTAGCAGGAAAACCGTGCTGCGCAAGTATCGGCAGCGCATCGGTTTCAAAATTCGCGAATCCATCGTCAAAGGTGATGGCGATGGAATTTTCCACGTCCAGGATGCGGCGAAGAGGCACAACCGGGACTGCAGACTCCGCCAGGTTCTCCATATGTCGGCGAAACATTTCCGGCGATACCGAAATGACGGATGCCGATTTATCGATGGAGTGATAAGTGAGAATCGCCGAACTCACTCGCGCGCGCCTCCCAAGAAGCCCGCGATCTCACCCGCAGCTTCCACCACCCCGAAGAGCACCAAGAGCGGTAGCGATGTCAAGAATTTTCCCGCGTAGCGTTTCCGGTTCGCGACATTTCGTCCGCGCCGCCACAGCAATAGGAGCGGCAGCGCCAACCGCGACGCCGCAGATCTGTATCGGTAGGCAACGGTCTGCTTCCCGCTTGCTCGCACGGCCCACTCTCTCGAATCGCGGTATCTCTGATAAAGGTAGTCCTTCAGATACGGAATACGCTCATAGCGGACGGCCAGATCCGGCTCAAAGTAAAAGGTTCGGCCAGCCCGAAATAAACCAGGGCGCAGTTCCGGTTGGCTCGCGAACTCGGCCACATCGCGCACGTAAACAACATTGCCATCCGGAATCGCTTGCAGTTCTTTCTCAGTCATTGCATGACCACGCATTGGCGGAGCCACATGAGAATATTCGGCAAGATAGATCGCCCAATCGACGTGGGACCCCGCGCTCGGAGGATGAACGCATCCACAAGTCACGTCTGCCGAGACTTTCGACGCCACGGATGCCCAGTTCTGGCACGCCACGTATCGTTCGCCCAGAACTGCTATGTGTCCCCCGGCCACTTCGGGCGTTGCCGTCACGATTGATAGTTTTGGCACAAATTCGGATGCTAGCATTGGCAGTTGAAGTCACGCGTCGGTGTTGTCGGGCTTGGGGGAGTTGCGCATAGAATTCATGTGCCTGCATGCCTCATGGTTCCGGAATTGGAACTGGTGGGTGGCTGTGACCCAGTTGAATCCTCACACGCTCCGGCAAAGGCGTTAGGGGTACCGCGTATCTTCCGCACGGTCGACGAACTTCTTGCCGCGACATCACCCGACCTGGTGATAGTCGGCACTCCGCCCGGCTCTCATTTTGAAATCTGTAACACAGCCATGGATGCCGGCGCGCATGTGCTTTGCGAAAAACCATTCATGCCGGATGTCGCACAGGCGGACCGTATAATCGACATCGCCCGGAGCAAGAATTTGCTCCTTCGCGTAAACAACCAGTACC
>CAXSIG010000705.1:2354-3143 GCA_964237255.1 uncultured Bryobacteraceae bacterium | reverse complement strand
CCGAATGCTACGGCGTCAAGCGAGCCATGTTCAAGTGCAGCTTCAGCGGTATCGTGTTCAAATCCACCGGCGCCCACCAACTTTCCATGGAACACCGGGCGTAGCTGCTCGGCGGAGATGGCGCCTTGGCCCTCAGTCACCAGTTCGCTGCCTCGGACGCGTGGCTCGATCAGGTGCAAGTACGCGAGGCCGAACTGGTTGAGCTTTTCCACCGCATAGGTGAAGAGCCTTTGCGGATCGCTTTCAGACATACCGTTAAATGTGCCGCTCGGGCCTAAACGAACAGCCACGCGATCCCCTCCCCAGACGGATGTCATTGCTTTCACCACTTCCAGCAGGAGTCGCACCCTGTTCTCTACAGGGCCCCCGTATTCGTCCTCTCGCTTGTTGCTCCCATCCTGGAGAAACTGATCGATGAGGTACCCGTTGGCCGCATGCAGTTCCACCCCTTCGAATCCCGCGTCCATCGCGCGCTCCGCTGCCCTTCGATAGTCCTCTACGATGCCGGCGATTTCTGAAACGGTAAGCGCACGATGCGGCGATGGCGAGACCCAACCGCTCGGTGTAGAAACCAGATGCGTTGGGTCTTGCCAGTAAGACGAATCGACTGAAGCCGACACCGGAGTTTGGCCGCCAGTCATCTCCACGTGAGAAGAGCGGCCGGTGTGCCACAGCTGGGCAAACATGTGGCAACCTTTTGCCCGAACGCCGGATACAACGCTTTTCCAGCCCTCCACTTGCTGCGTTGAATAGAGGCCTGGTGCTCCTAGCCACCCTCGGCTGGTGATC